>JAJYKC010000219.1 GCA_021788955.1 Acidobacteriota bacterium | reverse complement strand
GGTGGCGGCGACCGACGGGCCGATGCCGCAGACGCGGGAGCACATTCTGCTGGCGCGGCAGGTGGGCGTGCCGTCGATCGTGGTGGCGCTGAACAAAGTGGACATGGTGGACGACCCCGAGCTGCTCGAGCTGGTGGAGCTGGAAGTCCGGGAGTTGCTGAGCAAGTATCAGTTTCCGGGCGACGATCTGCCGGTGGTGCGGGTGAGCGCGCTAGGTGCGTTGAACGGGGAAGAGAAGTGGGAGAAGTCGGTGGAAGAGCTGATGGACAAGGTGGACCAGTATGTGCCCCTGCCGCAGCGGGACGTGGATCGTCCGTTCCTGATGCCGATTGAAGACATTTTCTCGATCCAGGGCCGCGGCACGGTGGTGACGGGGCGCGTGGAGCGGGGGATCATCAAGGTGGGCGAGGAAGCCGAGATTGTGGGTTTCGCCGAGACGCGGAAGACGGTAGTGACCGGTGTGGAGATGTTCAAGAAGCTGCTCGATGAAGGGCGGGCCGGAGACAACGTGGGTCTGCTGCTGCGCGGGATTGAGAAGACGGACGTGGAGCGCGGGCAGGTGATTGCCAAGCCGGGTTCGATCAAGCCGTACAGCAAGTTCAAGGCGGAAGTTTACGTGTTGAGCAAGGAAGAAGGCGGGCGGCACACGCCGTTTTTCAAGGGCTACCGGCCGCAGTTCTACTTCCGGACGACGGACGTGACGGGAGTGGCGCAGTTGCCGGAAGGGATGGAGATGGTGATGCCGGGCGACAACGTGACGCTGACGATCGAGCTGATCACGCCGGTGGCCATGGACAAGGGCCTGCGGTTCGCCATCCGCGAGGGTGGACGGACGGTAGGCGCCGGTACGGTGACGGAGATCTATTCGTAGGAGAGTGCAATGCCGCGCGAAATCATCACCTTCCAATGCACCGCGTGCAAACGGAAGAATTACAGCAACACCAAGAATAAAAAGACGACGACCGAACGGTTGGAGCTGAAGAAGTTCTGTCCTTCGTGCCGGAAGCACCAGCCGCACAAGGAAATCAAGTAAACTGGAGGCGGACGATTCCGCGCACCGGATAGGGGCGTAGGTTTAACGGCAGACCAGCGGTCTCCAAAACCGCGAGTGGGGGTTCGAATCCCTCCGCCCCTGCCATTCAAGGAACCGAAAGGTGCGGGGCGAAAGTTAGGAAGGCAATATGGCAACGGCACAAGCAAATCAATCGCCCCGGAGTTTGGGGGAGAACGCGATGGCCTGGCCCTCCAAAGTGAAGGCTTACATCGAGGAGCTGCGCGCGGAAATGCGCAAGGTTTCCTGGCCGAATGCCAGACAGGTGCAAGGCACCACGGTCGTGGTGATTCTTTCGGTGTTCGGCTTCGCTTTTTATTTCTTCGTCGTCGATAGCATTTTCAATCAGACGATCACGCGTTTGTTTGACACGCTGACGAAGTAGAGTTAGCGGAACGGATCGATATGGACGACGAACAGATTATTCCCGAAGAGGAGACTGTGTCTACCCCGGAACCCGAGCCCGAAGTCGAGGCTCAGGAAGCGGGCGCGGCCCAGGAACCGGCGGCTCCGGCCGCGGTGGACGAGAGCCCGAAGAAGTGGTTCATCATCCACACCTACTCGGGCTTTGAACAGAAAGTGGCGGAGTCGCTCAAGAGCCGCGCGGAGGCGTTCGGATTTGCCGACAAACTCGGCCAGATCCTGATTCCCACCGAGGAAGTGGTCGAACTCCGCGGCGGTAAGAAGGTCACCAGCAAGCGTATGCTCTATCCCGGCTACGTGCTGGTCGAAATGGAAATGAGTGACCGCCTCTGGCATGAAGTCCGCGACACCCCGCGTGTCACAGGCTTCGTCGGCGGCGGAACCAATCCCGTCCCGCTCACCGCCGATGAAGTAAACCAGATTCTGTACCGGCAGGCCACCTCGGCGGACCGCCCGCGGCCCAAGCTCACCTTCGAGAAGAACGAAACCGTCCGCATCATCGACGGCCCCTTCGCAACCTTCTCCGGCAAGGTGGACGAGGTCAACCCGGACCGCAACACGCTGCGCGTGCTGGTCACCATTTTCGGGCGTGCAACCCCGGTGGAACTCGATTTTCTACAGGTAGAAAAGATCTAGGAACAAGGCATGGCAAAGAAGGTAACCGCGCAAGTAAAGCTGCAGATCCCCGCCGGCAAGGCGACCCCGGCCCCCCCGGTCGGAACCGCCCTCGGCCCGCAGGGTGTCAAGATCTTGGAGTTCTGCAAGGCGTTCAACGCCAAGACCTCCGCCAAGGACCAGGAAGGCCTGATCATCCCCGTGGTGATCACCATCTTCTCGGACCGCTCATTCACGTTCATCACCAAGACCCCGCCGGTCCCGGTCTTGATCAAGCGCGCCTGCGCCCTCGCCAAGGGCTCGGCCGAGCCGAACAAGAACAAGGTCGGCAAGATCACTGAAAAGCAGGTCGAAGAGATCGCCAAGATCAAAATGCCCGATCTCAACTGCTTCGACCTCGCCTCCGCGATGAACTCCGTCAAAGGCACCGCCCGCAGCATGGGCGTCGAAGTCGTCTAACCGCCGCGCTCTCCGCACCCCGCGGAGGGCGCCGCGCGCTTTCCGGCGTCTACACACCTACCTCCAAAGCCACACCGCCGCAACACCAAGCAGAACCGCCGCAACAATCCACCCCGCCGCCCGCAAATACGGGTTCACTCTTACCACCGGAGCCGCCGGAAGCGCGGCAAGATCCACCTCGAACTCCCCATCCCCCGCCGCAGCGCCGGAGTCACCACCTGCGGCCACCGCCGGCCCCGCCTCCCCACTCCCCTCAAACGCATTCACCCGCTGCTCAATCGCCGCCCGCCATCCCGGAGCCTCATTCTGCAGCCGGAACCGCACCGCCTCCGGCAGCGGAGCCAGTATCTCCTCCACCGTCGCCGGCTTCAGCGGCTTCGTCACCTCGAAGCCCAGCTCGTCCGCCAGCCGGCAAGCCATCGACACAATCGCCAATAGGTCGATCTCCCCGCCCTCCTGCCGGTCGTGATGCCGCCCCGCGATCTCCGGAAACGGCTCCGGCAGCTTCCACTGATTCACCAGCAGCCGTCCCGCGTCCGTATGCGCAATTCCAAACAACTCCCGCTCGTAATCGAGCATATCCAGCGACCGCTGCGCGGCATCCCGGATCGCATGCTCGTACTCGTTCGGAAACGCCACCACCAGCCCCAGCCGCCCGATGTCATGCAGAATCCCCGCCGTGTACGCCTGATCCACGAACCGCCCCAGCGCACGGGCAATGCTATCCGCCAGCATCGCGCACGCAACCGTGTGCCGCCAGCACCGCCGCAGGTTCTCCGCCCGAAGCGCATTCCGCAGATAAGCCGCCGTCGCCAGCGACACCGCCAGGCTCCGCGTCCGGTCCAGCCCAAGCAATAGCAGCGCCTGCGTCAGGTTCGTCACCCTTTGAGTACAACCAAACTCAATCGAATTCGCCGCCTGCAGAATCCGGCTGCTGAACATCGGGTCCGTCGCGATCAGCCCCGCCACTTCCTCAAGCGACACGTTCTCCCGTCCCAGCAAACTCAACAACCGCGCCGCCACCGGAGGAAATGCGGGAACGCGCGCCAGTTTCTCCGGCAGCTTCAGTGCGGTTTCAGTGGTCGTTTCCGGTGAGGGCAAATGCGAAACCTCCCAATAGGAGTATCGGCTTAGACCATGACTTCCTTTAACCGAAAACTTAAGGCGCGCCGCCCCGCCCCATACAGCTATATTGGGCAATATGCCCGACGACCAAGGTCCCGTGATGGACCTCTTTGAGAAGACCGGCGCCTACCTCCGCGGCCACTTCCGCCTCACCAGCGGCAAGCACAGCCCCGAATACCTCCAGTCCGCCCTCGTCCTCCAATACCCCGATTACGCCGAACAACTCGGCCGCCTCATGGCCGAAGCCTTCCGCCGCGCCGCCGCCGAGCCCATCCAAACCGTCGCCGCCCCCGCCCTCGGAGGCCTCATCATCGGCCACGAAGCCGCCCGCGCCCTCGGCGCCCGCTTCCTCTTCACCGAACGCGACGCCGCGGGCAAAATGAGCCTCCGCCGCGGCTTCCACTTCACCCCCGGTGAAGCCGTCGTCGTCGTCGAAGACGTCGTCACCACCGGCGGCAGCGCCCGCGAAGTCGTCGAAATCGCCCAGGCCGCCGGAGCCCGCGTCCTCGCCGCCGGCTCCATCATCGACCGCAGCGGCGGCAGCGTCGACATCGGCGTCCCCCGCGTCGCCCTCAAAACCCTCCACGTCGCCACCTACGAAGCCGACCGCTGCCCCATGTGCGACGCCGGCATCCCCGTCGTCAAACCCGGCTCCCGCGCCGCCTGAACCCACCCCTTGCGCCGCATCCGCATCGAAATCGCCTACGACGGCACGGATTACCACGGTTGGCAGGTCCAGCCCGGCCTGCCCACCATCCAGGGCCAACTCGAACAGGTCCTCACCGAAATCGAAGGCGCCCCCGTCCGCGTCGAAGGCTCCGGCCGCACCGACGCCGGAGTCCACGCCCTAGCCCAGGTCGCCGCCTTCAACCTCCACAACCCCATCCCGCCCCCCAACCTCAAAAGAGCCCTCAACCGCCTCCTCCCGCCCGGCATCCGCATCAACTCCGCGACCGATGCCCCGCCCAACTTCCATCCCCGCTTCGACGCCCTCGAAAAAACCTACGAATACCGCATCTTCCGCGGCGAAGTCTGCCCGCCCTTCGAGCGCCGCTACGTCCTCCACCACCCCTACCCCCTCAACGAAGAAATCATGTCCGCCCTCGCGCCCCTCTTCGAAGGCGAGCACGATTTCACCGCCTTCGCCGCCGCCGACGAAAAGGATTCCCTCGGCCTCTCCAAAGTCCGCCGCATCTTCTCCTCCCGCCTCCATCTCGAAGGCGAGCGCCTCCGCTATCGCATCCGCGGCAGCGGCTTCCTCAAGCACATGGTCCGCAATATCGTCGGCGTCCTCCTCGAAGCCGGCAAAGGCAACCTCGCCCGCCCCGATCTCGAAGCCCGCCTCGCCCCCGGCTGCGCCATCCCGCCCGGACCCTCGGCCCCCGCCCGCGGCCTGTTCCTCATCGAAGTCCGCTACGAAAACTTGCCTTGCCAAATTCCACCCGAGTGATACGCTGTTCGGGTGACCCTCAACTCCCAACTCCTCCGTGGGACGTTCGTCGCCGCCTTAGGCGGACTGCTGTTCGGCTTCGACACCGCCGTCATCGCCGGAACCACCAGCGCCCTCTCCGCCCAATACCACCTCTCACCCGCCCTCCTCGGCCTCACCGTCGCCAGCGCCCTCTGGGGCACCATCCTCGGAGCACTCCTCGCCGCCATCCCGGGTGACCGCTACGGCCGCCGCGACAGCCTCATGGGCATGGCCATCCTCTACGTCATCTCCTCCGTCGGCTGCGCCCTCGCCTGGAACTGGAACGCCCTCGTCTTCTTCCGCTTCATCGGCGGACTCGGCATCGGCGGCTCCTCCGTCCTCGGTCCCATGTACATCGCCGAAATCGCCCCCGCCCGCTGGCGCGGCCGCATGGTCGGCTTCTTCCAGTTCAACGTCGTCTTCGGCATCCTCCTCGCCTACTTCTCCAACTACCGCATCGGCCTCATGAACCTGGGCCCATGGGAATGGCGCGCCAAA
>JAJYKC010000218.1 GCA_021788955.1 Acidobacteriota bacterium | reverse complement strand
CATCCGGCTATGTGGCTCCGGTGGCGCCGCCGGGCTACGGACCAATCAACAAATCGTCGGGGTCCGCGCCACCCGCCCCCGCTTCGGCGCCTCGACCCGGCGCTCCGCGCCCGGACCAACGTCCGGCCAAGCCATAGCGCGCCGGCGCCTCGACGCCGCGTTGCCCGGCCGGCCCCGTCCGTGGTTCAATAGAGATTGTTCCGCTCCGCGATTAACTCAGTTCCACCTGCCGGGAAGGGTAATCTCCGTTGAACACAGCCATCCTCGCCCTCGAAGACGGCGCTTTCTTCGAGGGAGTGGCATTTGGTGCGCCCGAAGATAGCGCCGGCGAAGTTGTTTTCAATACCGCGATCACGGGTTACCAGGAGATTTTCACCGATCCCTCGTATTCCGGCCAGATCGTCGTCCTCACCAATCCCCAGATAGGAAATTACGGCGCGAACGAATATGACCAGGAATCCGGGCGGCCTTACATCGAAGGGCTGATCGTCCGGGACCTGTCTCCCGTGGCGAGTAACTGGCGGTCGCTCGAAACCGCGGACCAATATCTGGCCGAGCGCGGCGTGGCTGTAGCGAGTGGCATCGACACACGCGCGCTCGTCCGGCACCTGCGGACGCGCGGCGTGATGCGCGGCGTGCTGTCGGTAACCGGCGGCCGTGTCGAGGAACTCGTCGCGCGCGCGAAATCCATCCCGTCAATGGCGGGGCTCGATCTTGCTTCGCACGTCGGCACCACGACGCAGTATCACTGGGACGAACCGGTGTCGCCGGTCTGCTCGTCGGACCACGAAGCCGCGCCGGAGTCGCCGCGGTTCCACGTCGTCGCGTACGACTTCGGCCTGAAGCGAAACATTCTGCGCCGCCTTGTCCACGCCGGCGCGCGGGTGACCGTAGTGCCCGCGCTCACCACCGCCGAGGACGTGCTTGCGCTGCGCCCCGATGGCGTGTTTCTCTCCAATGGACCCGGCGATCCGGAGCCGCTCGAATTCCAGGCCGCGCAGGTGCGCAAGTTACTCGGCCGCACGCCGGTCTTCGGCATCTGCCTGGGCCACCAGATCCTCGGCCTTGCGCTCGGCGCCCGCACCTACAAGCTGAAATTCGGCCACCACGGCGCGAACCATCCGGTGATCAACCGCATCACGAACAAGGTGGAAATCACCAGCCACAATCATGGGTTCGCGGTGGACCCGGAAACGCTTGACCTGAACCGCGTTGAGATCACGCACGTCAACCTGAACGACCAGACGCTCGAAGGCTTCCGCCACCGCGATGTGCCGGCGTTCTGCGTGCAGTACCACCCCGAGGCCGCGCCGGGGCCGCACGATTCGCACTACCTGTTCCACGATTTCATTCACCTCATGGAGACCAGCCGCCAGCACTGATGCCCCGCCGCGACGACCTTCACCGCATCCTCATTGTCGGCTCCGGCCCCATCGTCATCGGGCAAGCCTGCGAGTTCGACTATTCCGGCGCGCAGGCCTGCAAGGCGCTGCGGAGCGACGGCTACGAGGTGATCCTGATCAACTCGAATCCGGCGACGATCATGACCGATCCGGAGTTGGCCGACCGCACTTACGTCGAGCCGCTCACCGCCGCTTACGCCGAGGAGGTGATCCGGCGCGAGCGTCCGCAGGCGCTGCTTTCGACCGTCGGCGGGCAGACGGGGCTGAATCTCGCGGTCGAGCTGGCTGAGACCGGCGTGCTCGATCGCTACGGCGTGGAACTGATCGGCGCGAAGATCGAGTCGATCAAGAAGGCCGAGGACCGCCTCCTGTTCAAGGACGCGATGCGGAAGATCGGGCTCGAGGTGACGCAATCGCAGCTTGTGAACAACATCGAGGACGGCCTCGCATTTGCTTCGAAGATCGGCTACCCGATCATCCTGCGGCCGAGCTTCACGCTTGGCGGCACAGGCGGCGGCATCGCGTATAACCGCGAGGAACTCGTCGAAATTCTCGAGCGCGGCCTTGACCTGTCACCTGTTCACGAAGTGCTCGTGGAAGAAAGCGTCATCGGCTGGAAGGAATTCGAGCTCGAAGTGATGCGCGATTTGGCCGGGAACGCCATCATCGTCTGCTCGATTGAAAACTTCGATCCGATGGGCGTGCACACGGGCGACTCGATTACCGTCGCACCGGCGCAGACGCTCACGGACCGCGAATACCAGATGATGCGCGACGGGGCGCTGCGCTGCCTGAACGAGATCGGCGTCGACACCGGCGGCTCCAATGTGCAGTTCGCCATCAACCCGGCCGACGGCCGCATGGTCATCGTCGAGATGAACCCGCGCGTGTCGCGTAGCTCGGCGCTTGCTTCCAAAGCCACCGGTTTCCCGATCGCCAAGATCGCCGCCAAGCTCGCCGTCGGCTACCGGCTGGATGAGTTGAGGAATGACATCACCCGTGTGACGCCGGCCTGCTTCGAGCCGGTGCTCGATTACGTGGTGGTGAAGATTCCGCGGTGGCAGTTTGAGAAGTTCCCCGGCGCCGAGCCGGTGCTTGGAACGCAGATGAAGTCGGTGGGCGAAGTGATGTCCATCGGCCGGACGTTCAAGCAGGCGCTCGCCAAGGGCATCCGTAGCCTGGAAACCGGCAAAGCGCCGGCGGCGCGGAAGCTCGACCCGAACCTGATTTCCAACCGACTGATTACACCGAACCCGGAGCGGCTCGACTATATTCTGTTCGCGCTTGAGCGCGGCGAATCGATCGAAGAAATTCAGTCGATCACTTACATCGACCCGTGGTTCCTGCGCCAGCTTCAGGAGATGGTGGACTTTGAGAAAGAACTGGCCGGGGAGACGCTTGAAGGCGTGTCGCGGGCCACACTGCGGCGCGCCAAGCGCGAGGGCCTTTCCGACACTCGCCTGGCGCGGATGTGGAACGCGGATCCGCTCGCCGTTCGCGCCCGGCGGAAGGAACTTGGGATTCACGCGGTGTTCAATCGCGTGGACACGTGTGCCGCGGAGTTCGAGAGCTTCACCCCGTATCTGTACTCTTCGTACGAATCGGAAGACGAGGCGGCGCCTTCGGAGCGCAAGAAAGTTGTCATCCTCGGCAGCGGACCGAACCGCATCGGCCAGGGCATCGAGTTCGACTACTGCTGCTGCCACGCTTCGTTTGCGCTGCAGGGCTTCGGCCACGAGTCGGTGATGGTGAACTGCAACCCGGAGACGGTTTCGACCGACTACGACACCAGCGACCGCTTGTACTTCGAGCCGTTAACGCTTGAGGAAGTGCTGAATGTAGTGGATGAAGAAAAGCCCGACGGCGTGATTGTTCAGTTCGGCGGCCAAACGCCGCTGAACCTGGCGCTGCCGCTGAAGAACGCCGGCGTGCCGATCATCGGCACGGATCCTTCGAACATCGACCTTGCCGAGGACCGCAAGCTTTTCGGCCACCTGCTCGATTCGCTCGGCATCCCGTCACCAGCCAACGGCACGGCGACGAATCCGGAAGAAGCCTGCGACCTTGCGCGGCGTCTCGGTTTCCCGGTGTTGGTGCGGCCCAGTTATGTGCTCGGCGGGCGCGCGATGGTCATCGCCTACGACGAAGACACGGTCCGCCAGTACATGCGCGAGGCCGTGAACTACTCGCAGGACCGGCCTGTGCTGATCGACCGGTTTCTCGAAGACGCGATCGAGGTTGACGTGGACGCGCTGTCGGACGGTGAGGA
This sequence comes from Acidobacteriota bacterium, assembly GCA_021788955.1. The sequence continues at coordinate 1,978 of JAJYKC010000218.1, read as the reverse complement.
TGTGCTCATCGCCGGCATCATGGAGCACATCGAGGAAGCGGGCGTGCACTCGGGCGACAGTTCCTGCGTGCTGCCTCCGCACTCGCTTCCGGCGCCGGTGATCGAGACGATCAAGAATTACACCCGGCGCCTGGCGCGCGCGCTGAACGTCATCGGCCTGATGAACACGCAATACGCGGTGCAGAACGGCACTGTGTATGTGCTCGAAGTGAACCCGCGCGCCTCCCGCACGGTGCCCTACGTCAGCAAGGCAACGGGCGTACCGCTACCGAAGATTGCCGTCGGCCTGATGCTCGGCAAGAAGCTCGCCGATTTCAAGGAACTTACGGCATCGGCCGTTGACGGCGTCCTCACCACGCGGCAGTATTTCGTGAAATCCCCGGTGTTCCCGTTCAACAAGTTTCCCGGTGTCGACCCGGCGCTTGGGCCGGAGATGCGCTCGACGGGCGAAGTGATGGGAGTGGGCGACAGCTTCGGGCAGGCGTTCGGGAAAGCGCAGATCGGCGCCGGCACGCCGCTTCCCCGCTCCGGCGCGGTGTTCCTGAGTGTGAACGACCGCGATAAACCGACCGCTGTCGAAATCGGCCGGCGTCTGGCTTCGCTCGGGTTCCGTCTATTCGCCTCGCGAGGGACGGCGGCAGCGCTGAAGTCGGCGGGCGTGGCCTGTAAGGTTGTTTTTAAGGTAAACGAAGGCCGGCCGAACGCGGTCGACTTACTGAAGGCTGGCAGCGTGCAGCTTATTATCTACACCACCACCGGCGGCCGGACTTTCCCCGACGAACAGGCGATCCGCCGCGCGGCCATCGCCTGCCGCATTCCCTGCATCACCACGATCAGCGGCGCCCGCGCCGCGGCCGAGGCCATCGCGAGCCTGGGTTCGCGTCCTGTGCGCGTGTGGAGCCTGCAGGAAATTCACTCGCCGGTCGGAGAATCGGCGACCGGGTAGTTACTTCCGCACCAATCGGATCTCGAACAGTTTTGGCCAGAGTTTGCCGGTGACGAAAAGCCGGTCGTGCTGCGCGTCGTAGGCAATGCCGTTCAGCACATCCACCTGTTCTCCGCCGGTGTCGCCGAGGATTCCTGACAGATCGATCCAACCGGTGACATGCCCGTCGGCGGGCGAGATGCGCGCGATGCGGTTCGTCTGCCAGACGTTCGAGTAAATCTCTCCCTTCACCCATTCGAGTTCGTTGAGTTGCGTGACGGGTTGCCCCTGGTCGGTTACGGATATGCTGCCGGTTTCGGTGAACGTCGCGGGGTCCATCTTCTTCAGCACCGCAGTGCCGTCGCTCAGGATGAACTCTTTGCCGTCGGTGGTCAGTCCCCAACCCTCACCGGCGTAGTGGAACGTCGACTGCATCTGCAAACCGGCGATCTGGTAAACGAAGGCCGTGCCGGAAGTCCAGGTTAGTTCCACCATGCGCCCCTGGTACGGCGCGATCCCTTCGCCGAAGAACGCATCGGGCACGTCGTTGCGCTCGAGCACCTTGCCGGTTTCGAGATCCACCTTCCGCACCGAGGAGCGTCCCTTCAGCCCGGTGCCTTCGTAGAGAAACCCGTTCTGATAGAACAAGCCTTGCGTAAATGCCTGCGGGTCGTGCGGGTACACATGCACCACCTGATAGCCGTAGACTGGCGTGTCACCGCCGCGGGAAGAACCGCAGGCGCCGAGCAGCAGGGCAGCGAGCGCGAAAATCAATGAGCCCGCGCGCTTCACCGGGCCTCCGCCTGCAGGCGCCGGCTTTCGGCTTCGACAGCCCGCATCACGCGCAGCAGGTTGCCGCCGTAGATCTTCCGGATGTCTTCCGGACTGTAGCCGCGCTCGAGCAGCACGCGGGTGAGATTCGGCCACTTGGAGACTTCGTCGAGGTCCTTCGGCGCGCAGGTAATGCCGTCGAAGTCGCTCCCGAGGCCCACGGCGTCGATACCGCCGACCTTCACCGCATGGTCGATATGATCGGCGACGCCTTCCACCGTC
>JAJYKC010000217.1 GCA_021788955.1 Acidobacteriota bacterium | reverse complement strand
GCCGATGTGCTTGTGGCTGAGCCGCTCGGCTTCTTCGGCGCCGTAGGCGAGGACGCGCTTGCATTCGTGGCTCAGGGGAAGATCGACCGAAGTGGACACCTTCTCGCGGACCGTGGTGTGCGCCTCGATCTGTTTCCGGATGGATTCGATGGCGGCGTGCGAGCGCAGGAAGCGGTTGGCCAGCGCCTTGTCTTCGCGGAGCAGACCGAGCAGGAGATGCTCCGTTTCGATGTAGGGGCTGCCGAACTGGCTGGCTTCATACCGCGCGAAGAAAATTACGCGCCGCGCTTTCTCGGTATAACGTTCAAACATAGGATCCGCCGTAGGATGGTGAAACTGGGTTTTCGATTAGCGGGCCCGCCGGGGCCCAGGGAACGAGCGTGCCTTCGCGAAGCTCCAACGCGCGGTTGCAGCGGCTCGCGAAAGCCAGATTATGAGTGACAAAGATCGCCGTCAGGGGCTTGTCTTTTTGCAGGCCGAGCAGAAGTTCAATGATCGCCTCACCGGTGCGGTGATCGAGATTGCCGGTGGGCTCGTCGGCAAGGAGGACCGAGGGATCGCTCGACAGGGCGCGGGCGATCGCCACGCGCTGCTGCTCGCCGCCGGACAGTTCGCCGATGCGGTGGGTGACGCGCGCTTTCAGGCCGACTTCTTCCAATCGGGCCATGGCGGCGGCCGAGGCGGCCTGACGGGCCTGGCCCCGGATGAGCAGCGGCATCATCACGTTTTCGAGCGCGGTAAATTCGGGCAGCAGGGAGTGGTTCTGCCAGACAAATCCGATCTCGCGGTTCCGGAATTCGGCGAGCGCGGCGTCGCGTAGCGCGGCGATGTTTTTGTCGCCGAAGTAGAGAGCGCCGCGGGTGGGGGCGTCGAGGCCGCCCAGCAGGTAAAGCAAAGAGCTTTTCCCGGCGCCGGATTCGCCGACGATGGCGAGGGATTCGCCGCGCCGGACTTCGAAATCGAGCTTGGAAAAGACGGTGATCGGACCCGGGCCCGAGGCAAAAATCTTCGTGAGTCCGACCGCCCGGAAGACGGCGTCCGAGACCACGGATTGCGAGACCGGATTCACCTGTCTCTTAGCGTAGCATTGCGGAGCAAACGCACTGCTTGTCAGGCGTTCGGAGGCGCCGAATCACCCCGCAAAATGGCCCGGGCGCGGGCGAGGGTGAGGCCGTTGGCGTTCAGGAGTTGAGCGGCGAGACAGTCTTCCTCGCGCAGCAAGCCGAGGAATAAGTGGCCGGTGTTGATGTTCTTATGGCCAAGTTGGTCGGCTTCCTCGGCGGCGAAGCGGAGGGCGTGCGCGCTTGAGAGGTCGAGCGGCAGGGGGCCTAGGCTGGGGACCCGTTCGCCCGGCGTTCCGGGTGGAATGATTTTGTTGCGTATCGAATCGACGGCGCCGGCCGTACCGAACAGGTGGCGGCCAAGCTCGGTATCCGCTTCAAGCAGCCCAAGCAGGAGATGTTCGGGTGCTATGGCATGTCTGCCGGAAAGGCTCGCTGCGTCTTGGGCGAAGCGGATGGCGTTGCGCGTGGCTTCAGTGAAACGATCGCGCAAGCCGGCGAGCGAAATTTTTTGGGGCGGCGGTGTGGGCTCGTCTCGCACTCGTGTGCGGGCGTCTGCGAGGGATAACCCGTTGCTGCGGAGGAGTTGGGCGGCGAGACAGTCTTCCTCGCGCAACAAGCCGAGGATCAGGTGGCCGGGGGTGATGTTCTTATGGCCGAGTTGGTCGGCTTCCTCGGCGGCGAAGCCGAGCGCGCGGGCACCTGCAGGATTGACCCGCATGCCGACGTGGTCCGGGAGGGGTTCGCCGGGTGTGTAGGAAGCGACGATCTTGCCGCGGATGGAGTCGGCGGATTCGGCTGTTCCGAGCATATCCGCAGCGAGAGTGGCGTCGGTGCGAAACAGCCCAAGCAGCAGGTGTTCGGGGGCAATGAAAGGACTACCGGCGTGGCCCGCTTCGTCCCGCGCGAAGAAGATCGCGCGCCGCGCGGCGTCGGTATAACGCTCGAACAAGACGTCCAGCCTTGGCTTGAAGATAGCACCGCCATTGGCCGCCCGCAGCCGGTACAGTGGAGGCTTGGAACAGATCCAACTCCAGTGGGAGCCGGTGAAGCGGCGGACGTTCACGGTCGGGGAGTTGACCGGGCAGATCCGGGAGATCCTCGCCGGAGAATTTACGGGGATTCGGGTGTCGGGCGAGGTGTCCGGAGTGCGGGTGCCTTCGAGCGGCCACTGCTACTTTACGTTGAAGGATCAGAACGCCCAGTTGCAGTGCGTCTGCTACCGCCAGCAGATGCGGTATCTGCGGTGCCAGCCCAAAGACGGCCTGGCGGTGGAGGCGCGGGGCAGCATCGATGTCTATGAGGCGCGGGGGCAGTACCAGTTAATCGTCGAGACGCTGGAGCCGGCCGGGTTGGGGGCACTGCAACTCGCCTTCGAGCAACTGAAGGCGAAGCTGGAAGCGGAGGGGCTCTTCGACGCCGCGCGGAAGCGCAAGCTGCCGGAGTTTCCGCGGCGGATCGGCGTGGTGACCTCGCCGACGGGGGCGGTGGTGCGGGATATTCTGACGGTACTGGAGCGGAGGTTTCCTGGCCTGCACATCCGTCTGTATCCGGCGCAGGTGCAGGGCGAGGGGTCGGCGGAATCGGTGTGCCGGGCGATCGAGTATTTCGGCGCGGAACCTTGGGCGGAGGTCGTGATTGTCGCCCGGGGCGGCGGGTCGATCGAGGATTTGTGGACCTTTAATGAGGAATCCGTGGCGCGGGCAATTGCGGCGAGTCCCGTGCCGGTGATCTCGGCGGTCGGGCACGAGACGGATTTCACCATTGCGGATTTCGTGGCCGATTTGCGGGCGCCGACGCCTTCGGCCGCCGCGGAACTGGTGATCCGGCCGCGGACGCAGGTGATCGACCAGTTTCTCGCGCAGGAGCGCCACATGGGGCAGATGGTGCGGCTGCGGTTGGCGACTTCAGGGCGCCGGTTGCACGAAGTGGGTGTGGAACGCGCGGCGGCTTCGCTGCGGCGGGCGATCGGGAGGCGGCAGCAGCAGGTGGACGAGTTCGAGTACCACTTACGCGAGCAGATACGCGGGGCGCTACTGGTTAGACGAAGGAGGGTGGAAACGCTGGGCGGGAGGCTGGCGGCGCTGGACTTGCGGGTGGCGCTGGCGCGGTTCCGGAGCCGTCTGGCTGCCGCGCGGGCCGCGCTCGAGGCGGGGATCAAGTTTCGAACGGCGCGGGACCGGGCGGCGCTCGATGGGGTGTCGGGCAAGCTCACAGCGCTAAGCCCGCTGAAGATTCTGGAGCGCGGTTACGCCGTTGTGCACAACGAGGCGGGAGCGATTGTGAAGAGCCCGGCGGATGCGCCCCCGGGGTCGGCGATTCGGGTCAGACTGGGCAAGGGGGAACTGGCGGCGAAAGTTTCCCGCTCCCTTCGGCCGCGCAAGAGCGTCCAATAAAATCATGCGGATCGGGATCACATGTTATCCCACTTATGGCGGCAGCGGGATTGTCGCCACCGAACTCGGCCTGGAACTGGCGCATCGCGGGCACGAGGTGCACTTCATTACTTATGCGAACCCGATCCGGCTGGGGTCGGGAAGCCCTCGGATCCGGTATCACGAGGTCGAGGTTTCCACCTATCCTTTGTTTCAATATCCGCCGTATTGCCTGGCGCTGGCCTCGCGAATGGCGGACGTGGCGCGCACGTACCATCTGGACCTGATGCACGTCCACTACGCGATTCCGCATTCGATTTCGGCGCTGCTGGCGCGGCAGATGCTCGCGGCGGAGCGGTATCTGCCGTTCATCACGACGCTGCACGGCACGGACATGACGCTGGTGGGGCTGGACCCCACGTATTATCCGATCACGAAGTTTTCCATCGAGCAGTCCGACGCCGTAACCGGCATCAGCGAGTATCTGCGGGAGCACACGGCGAGCTACTTTGGCGTGACGCGGCCGATCCAGGTGATTCACAACTTCGTGAACTGCTCGATCTACCGGCCCGCGCCGGAGCGGCCGCCCCGGGCGGAGAAGGTGCTGGTGCATGTGTCGAATTTCCGGCCGGTCAAGCGCGTGCTCGATTGCGTGCGCGTGCTCGGCGAAGTGCGTAAGCAGGTGCCGGCGCGGCTTGTCATGGCCGGAGACGGTCCGGACCGCGGGCCGGCGGAGCGGCTGGCGGCGGAGCTCGGGCTCTCCGACTACATCTCGTTTCCTGGCAAGCAGGACCACATCGAGAAACTGCTGCCGCACATGGACGCGCTGCTGCTGCCGAGCGAAATGGAGTCGTTCGGGCTGGCGGCGCTGGAGGCGATGGCGTGCGGCGTGCCTCCGGTGACGACGAGGGTGGGCGGCGTGCCGGAGTTGGTGACTCACGGCGTGGACGGATTCCTGGAGGCGCCGGGGGATGTCGCTTCACAGGCGGCCCGGGTGGTCGAGTTGCTGAGTGACGATGAAAAGCACCAGCGCATGTCGGCGGCGGCGCGGCACACCGCCGAAACGCGGTTCTCCACGCAGTTGATCATTCCTAAATACGAGCGGCTCTACGAAGAGGTTTGCGCCGCGCACGTTGCCCCCGCGTCTGTCACGGTTTGAACACCGCACCGAGCTGCTTCGGAATGGCGGGCGGGCTCAGACCCCCCTGTTATTCTGAAGTTTCATGATTCGGGTTCGCTTCGCCCCTTCGCCGACGGGCTATCTGCACATCGGCAGCGCCAGAACGTTCATTTTTAACTGGCTTTTCGCTCGCCATGAAGGCGGGACGATGATTTTGCGCATCGACGACACCGACGTCGACCGCAATACACAGGCCTCGCTCGATTCGATTTTCGACGGACTGAAGTGGCTGGATCTGGGTTGGGACGAGTTCTATCACCAATCGGACCGGGTCGGAATGCATCGCGAGGCGGCGATGAGCATTTTCCGTAAAGGAATGGCTTACCGGGATTTTGCGCCGGCGGAGAGCGAGGAACGGTCGTATGGCGACGGTCCGTGGCTGTTCCGGCCGGAGATGCGGGAGATGACAGCCGAGGAGAGCGACCGGCGCGCCGGCGCGGGTGAGCCTTTCGTGCTGCGGTTCCGCGTGCCGCGCACGGGCGATGGGTCGGTGACTTTTCCGGACCTGGTGTACGGGCCGCAGAGCAAAGCGTTTGCCGACATCGAGGATTTTGCCTTGCTGCGAAGCAACGGGATTCCGACGTACCACATGGCCTCCTGCGCCGACGATGCCGATCTGCGCATCAGCCACATCATCCGCGGGCAGGACCATCTGACCAACACGTTCAAGCATGTGCTCATCTTCGAAGCGCTGGGCGCGCCGGCGCCGCAGTTCGCGCATCTGCCGCTTTTGATCGCCCCGGACGGGTCGAAGTTGTCGAAGAGAAAACACGGTCCGGTGGTGAGCGTGACCACCTATCGCGACGGCGGGTTTCTGCCGCACGCTTTCGTGAATTTCCTGTGCCTGCTGGGGTGGTCGCCGAAAGACGACCGCGAAAAAATGAGCATGGATCAGTTGCGGGACTCATTCACGCTGGAAGGCGTGAACCGCAGCAACGCGGTGGTGAATTTCAGCGAGGACGATCCGTTCGATCCGAAAGCGGTGTGGTTGAACGCGGAACACCTGCGGGCGCTGCCGGTGGACGAGTTAGCGGA
>JAJYKC010000216.1 GCA_021788955.1 Acidobacteriota bacterium | reverse complement strand
TTTAACTGCTTCCGGCCCGGCCAGCAGTCCACCATTTTCCCGACGGCGCCGCTGGGTCTCGATTTCCCCGGCGACACGGGCTGCAGCCCCTCCGGTTACTACACTCACGACATCCACCCGGCGCCGCGGTTTGGTTTCGCCTACGCGCCGGGCAACCGGTGGTCCATCCGTGGCGGCTTTGGGGTCTACTTCAACAGGTTCGAAGAGGAACTTGCGCTGCAGAACCTGACCGCGCCGCCGTTCTCGCAGTCCTCCACCGGGATTGGCGACGTTGGCGGCAACCCGAGTTTCGCCGCTCCGTTCACCGATATCGCGACCGGACAGTCGATCCCGAACAAGTTCCCGTTCACCCCGGCGGCCAAAGGGCAGAGCGTGAACTTCAACCAATTCCTGCCGCTTTCCATCAACACCGTGTCGCCGAACTTGACCGATCCGTATGCGTTGAACTACAACTTCAACATCCAGCGGGAACTGCCGAGCAACATGATTCTGCAAATTGGATTCGTGGGCTCGGCCGGACGGCACCTGATCATGGCTTATGAAGGCAACCCGATCACGCCCGCGGGCCAGGCGGCCTGCGCCGCCGATTCCACTTGCATCGCGAATCGAGTCTACCAGCACTACCTGTACCCGGACCATTCCTACGTCCCCGGCGACATTTTCGCCTCGGTCGGAACGCAGGCTTCGGTCGGCGTCTCGAATTACAATTCGCTCCAGGTCAGCCTGAACAAGAAGTTCAGCCACGGCCTGTACTTCACGACGAGCTACGTCTGGAGCCACGCGCTCGATGACGCCTCGAGTTTCGAGAACAGCAGCTTCGGCGCCCGAGGGACGAACCCATATAACTTCGCGCTTGACTACGGCGACTCAGCCTATGACGCCCGTCACCGTTTCGTAGCCACCTACACCTATGAGATCCCCAACCTCCACAACAAAGCCCACTGGCTGCCCACGCCACTGGTCGGCGGCTGGCAGGTAACTGGCATCTCGACCTTCCAGACCGGATTCCCGGTTACGATCTCCGATACCGGCTTCCGGTCCCTGACCTGCGACGCACTCACTTTCTACGGCTGCCCGGATACGGCGAACGTGCTCGGGCCGGTGATTACGAGTTCCGATCCGCGAACGACGTCGTTTGTCGACAAGGCTCTGAATCCGAATAACACGAAGCCGGCCTCGCAGAACTACTGGTTCAATCCGAACGACTTCGCCCGCGCTCCCTATGGCGTGCTGGGCGACGCCGGCCGGAACTTCTTCCACGGTCCCGGCATCTTCAACACGGACATGAGCCTGGTGAAGACCATCTCGCTCAAGGAGTTCTATCGCATCGAACTCCGCGCGGACGCGTTCAACGCGTTCAACCATACGCAGTTCCTCTTCCCGGTTTCCAATATCGCGTCAGGGAACTTCGGCGGGATCTTCGGCGCCGCGGCGGGCCGCATCGTGCAGCTCGGCGCGCGCGTCTACTTCTAGGAGACCGTCTGCTGAAAGCTGGAATCGACGGCCTCGGTCCGGAACTCCGGGCCGGGGCCGTAGTCCTGTCTTGGTCCCCGGTGATCAGGCTAATTTGGAGCGCACGAGCGCGCTGAGAGCGGCCCCGTCGACCCGTTTTCCTTTGAGACGCGCCTGCGCGGCCTTCATCACCACGCCCATCTGCTTGGCCGAGACGCCGCCCGTTTCGGTGACCGCGCCTGCCACGGCCTCGGCCATCTCCTCCGCGCTCGCAGAGGCCGGAAGATAAGTTTCGATCAGGCGGAGCTCGGCTTCTTCCTTATCCGCAAGCTCGGGCCGGCCGCCTTTGCGGAACATTTCCGCCGACTCCCGCCGCTGTTTCAGCAGCGTGTTGAGCACCTGCATTTCGGCCGCCTCCTCCAGCGGCTTCATCGAGTCGATTTCATGCTTTTTGAGCGCGGCCTTGATCATGCGGACGGTACTGAGCCGGGCCTCGTCCTTGGCCTTCATCGCCTCGACCATGTCTTTCTGAATTACATCTAACAGTGGCATCGCATTTGTTATTGTAGAAGGCTCCACCTTCCCAAGCCAGGAGACCCCATGACCCGTTTCGCCACCTTCGCCGCGGCTGTCGCCAGCTTTGTCTCTCTATCGGCCGTCGCCGCTGACTCCGCCGAGGTGGCGCGCAACGTGCATGCCTTCCATTTCCCGAGTACGTCTCTCAACAACGAGGAACACGCCTTTAGCGTGATTCTCCCCCTCGATTACGACTCCTCGACAGCGCGCTACCCGGTGCTGTACCTTCTGCACGGGTACGCATTCGATAACACCGCGTGGTCAACCATGTCGAACCTGTCTGCCTACGCAGCCGGACGCGAGATGATCGTCGTCATGCCCGACGGCCTGAAGAGTTGGTACGTCAACAGCGCCACGGACCAGAAAGCGAAGTATGAAGACTACATCGCCAAGGACCTCGTGGCGTACGTGGACGGCCACTTCCGGACGATCCCGCTCCGCCGTGCCCGCGCCATCGCCGGGCAGTCGATGGGCGGCTACGGTGCGGCGCTCATTGGCCTGAACCACTACAACGAGTTCGCGGCCATCGGGATTCTCAGCGGCGCACTCGGCGCTGCCCATGGCGGGGAATCACCCGCGAACCTCGGACCAGCGGCGCGCCGCCAGATGGAGGAGCGCGACGCCCGCTTCGGCAAGCCCGGCTCGGAAGAGCGCAAGCAGCGCGATCCCTTCGATCTGGTCACGAAGATCCCGCCCCCCATGATGCCGATGCTCTACATTGCCGATGGCGGCGAGGACCCAACCCTCAAAGTGAACCACGAGTTCGTGGCCTTGCTCGCAAGCCTCAACATCCCGTATGAATACCGGGAAGTCTCCCCGCGTGCCCACACCTGGGATTTCTGGGACGAACAGATCCGCGCGTTTCTGGAAAAACTCGATTTTCTGGCCGGATTCGATGCAGGAATTGGCCCGGCTCGACGCGATCCTTTACGATAGTAGAGTTGCCCCGTATCAGCTCCGGAAACGAGACCGTGCGCGCCGCCTGGCCGCAAGTATATCTCGGCGTAGCGATCACCAGCCTCGGCACTCTCCTGGTGGAACTTGCGCTGACCCGCGTGTTTTCCGTGGTCTTCTACTACCACTTCGCGTTTCTGGCGATCTCGATCGCATTATTCGGGCTCGGGGTGGGAGGAATCTTCTCTTACGCCATAGCCGGACGGGGACGTTTATACGAATCTCTCGGCCGGCTGGCTCTGCTCCATGCGATTTCGGTGATTGCGGCGCTAGCGTTCCTCATCTCCCGCAAGGGCGATCCCAATGGGTTTGAGCTCGCAGGCGTGTATTTCGGCAGTGCGCTGCCGTTCTTCTTCACCGGGACCATTCTTTCGCTGGTGATCGGCGAGACGATGGAGCGGGTCGACAAAGTGTACTTCTTCGATCTACTCGGCGCCTCCGGCGGCTGTCTGCTGCTGTTGCCGCTGCTGAACCAGTTTGGCGGGCCGAACACCGTGATGGCGGCGGCGGTCCTCTTCGCCGTCGCTTCGGCGCTTTGGTTTCACCTGGCGGGCAACCACCGGGGGCGGGTCGCGGGTGTGGCGGCGGCGCTGTTTCTGGTCGCCCTCATCGCGTATAACGGCAAAGCCCATTGGCTCGACATTCACTGGGCGAAAGGCCACCACCTCCCGAAGGAACTCTACTCGCGATGGAACGCCTTTTCCCGCATCGCCCTCGCGCCGGAGCCGGGCGGAAGCGGGCGCATGAGTATCATCATCGACGCGGACGCCGCCACCGGCATCCCCTCCTTCGATTGGGACCATCTGGGGCCGGAAGCCCTTCATGAGCTTTTACGCCAGGGCCCCGGGTTTGTGTACGAGATCCGCCCGGGCGCCAAGACCCTTGTAATTGGACCCGGCGGCGGATGGGACGTGGCGCGGGCGCTTGCTTCCGGGAGCAGGTACATCACGGGAGTCGAGATCAATCCGATCATCGCCACGACCATCATGCGCGAGCGGTATGCCGGGCTTAGTCAGGGACTTTATTTCCGGCCCGAGGTCCATATTGTCGTCGAGGATGGGCGGAGCTTTGTGCGCCGCAGCCCGGAGCGCTATCAGGTGCTGCAGGCGACGTTGGTCGACACTTGGGCGGCCACCGCCGCGGGAGCGTTCGCGCTCTCGGAAAACAACCTCTACACCACCGGCGCGTTTCGCGACTACCTGGACCATCTGACGCCGGACGGCGTGCTCAGCTTTACGCGGTGGGGTTTCGAGCCGCCGCGGGAGTCGCTGCGCCTGCTCGCCCTGGCCCGCGAGGCGCTGAATCGGCTCGGGGAAACGGACGTATGGCGGCACATCATGATCGTTCGCGAGGACGCCGCGAAGATCAAGGGGTGGGGCGCCCAGGACACGGTGCTCGTATTCCGCCGTCCGATCACGCCGGCGGACCTCGATCGGGCGCGCGCGGCCCTGGCGCGGGATCCAAGCCTGCAGGAGATTTATCTTCCCGGCGATCCGCCCCGGAATGAATTTGCCCGCTTCCTGCTGACCAAGGAACCGGAAGCTTTCGAACGGGACTACCCGTTTGATGTAACTCCGGTGGGGGATGACCGCCCGTTCTTCTTCTACACCGTGCAGCCGCGCGATGTGTTGAGTTTTCTGCTGCATGGCGGCCGCAGCGCCGCGGATTATAAAATCAATCGCGCGCTGCCTCTACTGTTCGGACTGGTCGGCATCAGCTTGGCGGCCACCGCGATCATACTCGCTCTTCCGCCGGTTCTTTTGAAGAATAAATTGCCGGCCGGCGGCGGGATACGCCTCGCGTTGCTCTACTTTATCTGCATCGGAGCCGGCTACATCCTGATTCAGGTCGCGTTGATCCAGAAGTTTATTCTGTTCCTTGGCCATCCAACTTACGCGCTGACCGTGATCGTTTTTTCGATGTTAGTCTCAAGCGGGGTCGGAAGTTATTTGAGCCGGCGCGTCGCGGGTTCGAGCAGCCGGGCGCTCGGACTTGTCCTATGCGGTGTTACCGCGCTTGTGATCTTACTCGCGCTTGCCTCGGGTCCGGTAACGCGCATTGGAGCCGGCTGGCCGCTGCCCTGGAAGATCCTTACCTCGATTGGATTGGTCGCGCCGGCGGGCTTCCTCATGGGGATGCCGTTCCCGACGGGCCTGGCTCATATGGAAACGCGGTATCCGGCGGCGGTGCGGTGGGCATGGGCGCTCAACGCGGCGGCCAGTGTCATGGGCTCGGCCGGCGCTATCTTTCTGGCTATCTACATCGGTTTGAAACTAACCTTGATCGCCGGCGGCCTGCTCTATCTCGGAGCGCTTTCCGTATCTCACATTGGTTCGCCGGTCAAAACTCTGCGGGACACACGGGGAAGACCGGCGCCGGCGATCGCCTGACTTACTCGTTCTTCGGATTCTTTGTTACCACTTTCACGCGTATACGTCCATCGGCTTATATGACCAGGAAAAACTGTTCTGTCACTTTTAGCGTTTTGATCGCCGCTTTATGTACTTTGGCGGCCCCTTCGGCGATTCATGCCCAAAGCGTGCGTGTAAATTGGCGATCCAAAGCCGACTTTTCCACTTATAAGACGTTCGCGTGGAAGATAAGCCCGAAAGAGCGGAAGAGCTTCTATCTTCACTGGGTCCGTTCCGACGTAGACAAAACCCTCGAAG
>JAJYKC010000215.1 GCA_021788955.1 Acidobacteriota bacterium | reverse complement strand
GACCGGTAACCGCCACCGCCGGAATTGCGATCGGTTTTCGGCCTGGCTTCGTTGACGTTCAACGCGCGGCCATCGACTTCTCTGCCGTTCAGCTCCGCAATGGCGCGGTCCGCTTCGGCGCCGTTGGTCATTTCAACAAATCCAAAGCCCCTTGCGCGGCCGGTATCACGGTCCGTGACGAGACTGACGCGTTCGACGACGCCATATGCTTCGAACATGGACCGAACTGAGTCTTCCGTGGCTCCGAAGCTGAGGTTGCCTACAAAAACATTCTTCATTTGATCTTCCTTTTGAGTGGCAGAGTGATAAGGGGCAGGATCGGACGAGGGGCGATTAAACCGAACGGGACGAACGAGCCGAGGTTGAGGGCTGCTACTACGATTCAATGGTCACATAGATTTGCCATACAAGCAAGGGGTATTGCTCCGGACAGCGGTATTGCAATTACGCGGACAGGCGCCGGCGGGGGACGAGCCAGAGGGTTCCGGTGCTGGTTCGTTGGTAAACGGCGGTTCAGTCCAGGTCGAAGGGGCGGGGTGGGGGCGCACCGGTGGGGTCCTGTTTGGCTTGTTTGAGGAGTTCGTCGAATTTGCGGGCGAGGACGTCTTTGGACTTTTTGTGCTGCTCGAAGGATTTGTCGAAGACTTCGGAGCGGCGGGCTTCTTCGCCTTTGAGCTTGTGGACGGCTTCGCGGAGGTCTTCGATGACCGGGGGTTTTCTGTGTTCTTCGTGAGCGATGACGGTGCGAAGCTCAGGGTCGATTTTGAGCATGGCCTCGCAGCAAGGGCAACGGACTTCGATCAGCTCGCGTTGAGGTTTGGGCATGGGGATTGGTCCTTCGATTTATTGTATACGGGAGGCGGAGCTTGCGGTCTATTGAACGAAAGCGGACACTCCGCTGGAGCCGGGGCGAGACGTTCCAAAGGAGCTACTTCGGATGTGGGACGACGTCCTCTTGTGAGGTGCGTGCCGACGACGAGGTGGAGGTTTTCGGATTGGAACGCAGCCTAATTGTAGAAGGACTTCCGGACGGCTGGCGGAGCCCCTTCGAGCGAACCGAGAGCCTTACTTGTGTACTGAAGCTTCATGGCAGATCGCATCTCTGGCTCGTAGTCCCAAGCAGGCGCGTGCGCCGCGCTGCCCGAATTTTCTTGATGTTCGCTTCGATGGACTTCGCCATCTCGCGAGCCGTCTCGAAGGGGCCGTACACCCGCAATGCCTTGATGTCCTCGCCTGCCTTCCGGAGCCGGGAGTCGATCCGGCGGCGCTCGGCGGGCGTGGATTCGTCCGCCGCTTCCGTGGTCTTGGGAACGATCGTAATGATCCCGCCCGCGGCCTTGAACTCGAGCTCCTGGCCGCTCTTGAAGCCGGCCCGCCGACGGACCGCCGCGGGAACCACGAGCGGTTCGTTGTTCTTCACGGTCATGCTAATAGATGCGGGCTGCCTTTCCCGACGCTTTCCCCTTCACAAGAACAGACGCGCAGCACCGGTCAATCGGTCTCGTTGCCGGCCTGAAACGGGCGAAAACGCCACTTCCCTGCCCCGCAGTAGACATTCACACGGGACGCATCTCGCAGGACGTTGCTGCCGGCAGGAGCCACCGTATCGTAGGAGCTTGCGGATTCCGGTTTAAGGTGAGCGATGTGTCTTGTGGGGGCGGGACGGGGGCGATACACTGGTGGCCGAAGGATTGGGCGGGAGGAGAGTTAAAGGATAACTATGTCAGAAGAGACTGTGGATCGCAGAGGATTTCTGAAGACCGCGGGCGCGGCGGGATTGGCGCTGGGTGCGGCGGGACAGGCTTTTGCGCGGGGAGCGAAGGCAACGACCGGGCGGGTGGTCGGGGCGAACGACCGGATTCAGGTGGGCGTGGTGGGGGTCGGCGGGCGCGGCAGTTATGTGTCCGGCGTGTTCGCGCATTATGGCGAGAAGACGAACGCGTGCCAGATCGTGGGCGTGTGCGACGTGTATGAGAAGCGCAAGAAGGTGGCGGCGGACCGGCACAAGTGCCCGGGGTATCTGGATTATCGCGAATTGATCGGGCGGAGCGACGTGGACGCGATCATCGTGGCGACGCCGGACCACTGGCACGCCAAGATCGCGCTGGCGGCGATGGACGCGGGCAAGGACGTGTACCTCGAGAAGCCGATGTGTCACACCAATGAAGAGATCAAGCAGCTCGTGCAGACGGTGAAGGAGACCGGGCGCGTGGTGCAGATCGGGTCGCAGACGACGTCGGGCGACCAGTGGTGGAAGGCGCGGAAGGCGATTCAGGACGGCATGATCGGGCAGATGATCATGAGCCAGGGGTCGTACCACCGGAACTCGATTGAGGGCGAGTGGAATTACCCGATCGATGCGGGCGCGGGTCCGGACGGCAAGGGCGACGACTATATCGACTGGAAGACGTGGCTGGGGCCGGCGCCGAAGCATGAGTGGGACGCGGACCGGTTCTTCCGGTTCCGGAAGTACTGGGATTATTCGGGCGGGATTGCGACGGACCTTTTCTATCACGTGGTGGCGCCGATGCAGATCTGCTGGGGCCAGCCGCAGTTCCCGACGCGGGTGGGCGGATTCGGCGGGATCTGGGTGTTCAAGGATTCGCGCGAGGTGCCGGACACGTTCCAGCTTGTGGCGGATTACGCGGCGGGGCATTCGCTGATACTGAGCTCGTCGATGGCGAACTCGCATCATATTCCGGGGCTGATCCGCGGGCACGCCGGGACGATCATCATGGTGGACCACGGGATGTTCGAGTCGCCCGTGGACCACATTACGGTGATTCCGGAGAAGTTCCGCGACCCGAAGACGCACGAGACGGGCGGGCTGACGCCGGAGTACACGCAGAAGTTCGGGCTGGATCCGATCACGATTCCGATTGAAGAGCAGAACGTGATGGTGACGCACGTGTCGAACTTCCTCGACTGCATGCGGAGCCGGCAGAAGCCGCATCTCGATGTCGAGACTGGTGCGCGGGCGCAGGCGGTGATCAACCTGGCGGTGGAGAGTTACCGCGAGGGGAAGGTGCTGTACTGGGACGAGAAGAACTGGAAGGCTTCGCAGAAGCCGGTGAAGAACGCGTAGCGACGGTGTAGCCGCCGTTTCGCCGCATTGTGCCTCCCGCCTGTGTTGCGCAGACGGGCGGGAGGTATGATGAAGGCAGGCAGCCCGCGGTAAGCCGACGCGGGCGCGGGTCTTTTAATCCAAACGTGACGCCCGGTGGGGCGTAAGGAACGGCAGCATGGAAAAGCTGGCGCAAAACATACAAGAAGCATTTCTAAACAACGCCCGCAAGGATAAGATTTTCCTAACGATTTATCTGATGAGCGGAGTGAAGCTTTCCGGGCGCATCAAGAGTTTCGATAAGTATTCGGTGGTGCTGGAAAGCAACAACCAGGAGCAGTTGATTTTCAAGCACGCGATCTCGACCGTTGTGGTGTCGCGGCCGTTCCACAGCGGCGCTCCGGCGCCGGCGGGCGTGGGGACAGCGGCGCCGGGCGCACCGGAAACTCAGGCAGAATAGGCAGGCATGGGGGCCCCGGAGAGGGCGATTCTGGCGGGCGTGGAGTTGCGGCGGAAGCCGCAGGCTCCGGGCGCCGAGGGTGAAGGAGCATTCACCGCCGAGGAGTCGCTGAAAGAGCTGCGTGCGCTGGCCGAGAGCGCGGGCGCTGTGGTGGAAGAGACGGTGCTGCAGGCGCGGCAGACACCGGACGCGGCGACGCTGATCGGCGCGGGGAAAGTGGAGGAACTGCGCGACCTGGCGCGGTTCCACGACGCCGGGCTGATCGTTTTCGATTCCGAGTTGACCCCGACGCAGTTGCGGAACCTCGAGAAGGCGCTCGGGGTGTGTGTGGTCGACCGGACGCAGTTGATTCTGGATATTTTTGCGCGGCGGGCGCGGACGCGCGAGGGCCAGTTGCAGGTGGAGCTGGCGCAGTTGAATTACCTGCTGCCGCGGTTGGCGGGGCGTGGGGTGGAGATGTCGCGGCTGGGCGGCGGCATCGGGACGCGCGGGCCGGGCGAGACGCAGCTCGAGACGGACCGGCGGAAGATTGCGCGGCGGGTGAAGAAGCTCGAAGACGACCTCGAGAGCGTGCGCGCGGGGCGGACGACGCAGCGGCGGCAGAGGCAGGCGGTGCCACTGGAGACGGCGGCGCTGGTGGGATACACGAACGCGGGAAAATCGACGCTGTTCAACCGGCTGACCGGGGCGGGCGTGACGGCGGATGCGCGGCTGTTTGCGACGCTCGACACGACGGTGCGGCAGATCGCGTTGCCATCGAAGCGGAAGGTGCTGCTGAGCGACACGGTGGGCTTCATTCGCAACTTGCCGACGACGCTGGTAAAGGCTTTTCGGGCGACGCTCGAGGAGACGGTGGAGGCTTCGCTGCTGCTGCACGTGGTGGACGCGTCGTCGCCGAATGCGGGGCGGAACATCGCGCACGTGAACCAGGTGATTGGGGAGATCGGCGCGGGAGCGACGCCGCGATTACTGGTGCTGAACAAGTGGGACCTGGCGCCGGAGGGGGAAGCGGGGCTGGAGCCGTTTGCGGGCGCGGCGGTGTGCCGAGTTTCGGCGCGGACGGGTGAGGGCGTGGAGGAGCTGATTGCGGCGATGGACCGGGCGATGACGCTCGATCCGGTGGCGGCGGTGCATTTCCGGATTCCGGTGGGCGATGGGGCTGCGCTCAATCAGGTGCACGAGCGGGCGCGGATTGTTTCCAAGCGTATGGAGGGGGAGTTCGTGGAAGTGGAGGCGGAGGCGCCGCAGAGTTTGCGGAAGAGCCTGGAGCGGTATTTGGTGGGAGCGTGAGGGGTGGGGCGTTTCGTAGATCGCGCCTAATCCGCGCGAAGTAACAGGGCCCAATCGTTGTGATCCGGAGCTTCCGGCGACTTCCATTCCGGACCTGAAACGGCGGGAAGATCGATGGTTTGCCCGGTCATCGCGCTGAACCAGGCGGCGCGGTAGCGGCCGGGTTCGAGCCGAATGGTCACCGAACCGCCGTGGGGAAGATACACGGCGTATGTTTTCCCAGGGTCCGCCAGACAGTAGTTCCCCGCGTTGACAAGCTCATCGTGCGGAGACGTCTTCCACCATTCGAAGCTGGTGAAGAAATCGACCATGTGTCCATAGCCGAGAAACATGGTCTGAGTGTCGTCGCCGCGGCCGTTAACCCATCCGCCGCCCATATCGGGCCAGATATTCGTTCCCCGGCGGGCGGATTCACCGGCGGTCTGGTAGGCGCCGGCCATGGCGATATCCCACGCCGTGCGGCGCAGAACGTCGGCGGAGTCGGAGCCTGGGGCGGCCCATTGCGGATAGTGATCCTGGTAGCCGTACTCCTCGTTCGTTTGCGGAATGATGCGCCCGGTCTTCTCCTGCAGTTTGCGTGATTCCAGCATGAGAGGGTGCTGATTGCGCGACCACTCCTGATAGGAAGTAAACCCAAACCAGGAAGAGGCGCGATCCTGATGAGCGTTGCTCGCGGCGGGATGACTGGTCGCAAGATGCTTGTAAGGGTCGAGGTTGTAAATCATCGTGCCGGTTTCGTGGGTCCAGTTTTCATCGCGGTAACTATCGAGGTCGTCTCCCAGATCCCAGGTGATGTTCGAGAAGGCGGCGAAACGATCTATGGCGTATCGGAGGAAGCGCCGTTCGTCCTCGCTGCCGGCGG
>JAJYKC010000214.1 GCA_021788955.1 Acidobacteriota bacterium | reverse complement strand
ATCCGGCGTCCAGGGTGTGCGGCGCCCAATCATGAATACGACCTGGCCTCGGCTCCAGTACGGAAACACGATCCGGCTATCGAAGAACGGAACGAGCCCATCCTGAGCGGTGGGCCGGAAAGCCGATGTCGCGGTCAGCTCGCGCGGCGTGAAGGCGCCGGGGCCATCCAGCAATGACCGGATCACGCTCTCCCCGCCGTTGTCAGCGAAACCGATCTTCAGCCTGGCCGCTGCTTCGTCGCCGATTCGGTACTTGTCCCGAAACCACGCGAGGACTTCGGCGTTCCGCGTGAGCCGCTCGTGATAAACATCCGCAACGGCGGTCAGCGCTTCCCGCACCCGCAGCGTGAGGCAGTGGTCTTCCTCTACCGCTGACATGTCCTCAGGGCTGCGCCCGAGCTGCGAAAGCGACGGCAACCCGAGCCGCGCCGCCAGGAAATCCCGCGCCTGCCGGTGCGACTCCGGCATTCTTCCGGACTGGCCCCGCGTCACGGCGCCGTGCTGGACGAACTCGACCAGTTGCAGGACGTCGCCGCCCACACCACAGGCGTGGCAGAACCAACCCTGCCTGTCGAGCCAGGCGTGCAGTGACCGATGCGACTGGCTGCGATGGTTGGGGCAGTCGCAGAACAATGTCGCCGCGGACTCCTGAGTGATTCTGCCGGCCAGCAGTTCGCGGGCGACCTCGCCGATATCAACATCGGTGACCTGCCGGTAATAGGCATGGACATCAGTAATCGCGGCGCTCACCGTTGCGCCTCCGGCGCGAGAAGGAAGGACAAGAAAGTGTTTCGCTGGTCCACCTGGCGCTTCTGAGCGCAATGCTCGATCCCCCAGCGATCGCCGAGGATGATCACCGATTCCTTGGCCCGGGTCACCGCTGTGTAGAGCAGATTGCGGTGGTGCATGAAGGAATGCGATTTGTGCGCAACGACGACGGCGCAGGGGAACTCCGAACCCTGCACTTTGTGAATCGACGTTGCATAGGCCAGTTGAATATTGCCGAGCGCGTCGCTGCCGCTTTTGATCTCCACTGGCCGGCCATCGAAATCGACCACCAGCCCATTTTTGGAATCGGCGCCGACCACGATGCCCATCGCACCGTTCATCACGCCCAGTTCGTAGTCGTTCTTCGTCTGGATGACCTTGTCGCCTGGATAAAGCCGAGGCCTGTGCCCGGCATCGACCTCCGGCACAGCGAACTGGAACAGCTTCTTCTGGAGCAATCGCTGCAGCTCAATATTCAGCTCAACCGTGCCCAGCGGGCCTTTATGCGTGGGCGTCAGCACGTGGACATCGCGGACGAGATCGTACCCGAGCTTCTCCTGGAGCACTTCATCGAACAAAAGGAGCAGCATGCGCCGCAGGTCGCCCGTGTCGGTGAACTTGTCTATGACGTACCATGGCCGCCGCGCCCCGATCTTCACCTCCGACGTGGGGCGCACTTCACCGGCGAGAATAGCGGTGGAGTTCTCCTTCAATTCGCCAGCCTGGCGGATGATCCGGGTGAGGACCGTTGTCGGGATGGCACGGGACTTCACAAGATCCCGCAGGAGGTTGCCTGGACCCACCGGCGGCAACTGGTTGTGGTCGCCCACCAGAACCACGGCGGTCTTCTCACGATTGATGGCCTGGAACAACCGCCACGCGAGCGGGACGTCCACCATAGAGACTTCGTCGATCACCAGGATGTCCGCCTCGATCGGGTTTAAGGCGTCGCGGGAGTAAGTGTGGCCGTTGAAGCCCAACAGGCGGTGGATGGTGCTGGCCTCGTGCCCGACAACCTGTTCGAGGCGTTTGGCCGCCTTGCCGGTGGGCGCGGCCAGCACCACCCTCAGTTCCAACCGGTCGGCGATGCTGGTGATCGTCGAGACAGCGTACGTTTTTCCGCTGCCGGCGCCGCCGGTCATCAGCGAAATGGAGTAGGACAGCGCGTTCTTCACCGCCGCCCGCTGCTCCGGGTTCAACTCAGCGCCCTCGGCGTCCAGCAGACCATCCAGTTCAGCGACGGTGTGCGGATTCGGCGCGCACGCCGTGCGCAAGACTTCAGCCAGTTCCCGCTCCATCTTGTGGATCTCCGGGTCGGCTACTACCAATCGCTCAAAGGGATGGCACGTGAGCCGCTCCTCGGCGATCAGTCGTTCGAGGTGCTTCTCGATCACGTCCCGGCTGTCCAGCGTGTCCATGACCAGCAGCATGTTCGCGCGGTCAAGCAAGTCTTCGTACTCGACCCAGCAATCGCCGTCATCCAGTGCCGCCAGGACGGAGTAGTGAATCCCGGCGCGAATCCGCGATGGCAGATCCTTGGGCGCGCCCATCTTGCGGGCGATCTTGTCGACGCGCTTGAAACCGAAGCCGGAGATCTCGCGCATCAGCACGTACGGGTCGCGTTCGAGAATCGATACCACCTGGCTGCCAAATCGTTCGACGAGCGTGGTCACCTGATAATGCGTCAGCCCGTACCGCGACAGGTATGTCATGGCTGCGTTGAAGGCGCTGTTAGCAATCCAGATCCGTTGTAGTGCGAGGATCGATTCCAGGGGCGCCTTCGCCACGGCCGCGACCGCTTCGGGCCGCGTTCGAAGGGCGGCGTCGAAGTCCGTGCCGTAGTGATCCGCGATGAGCTTGGCCTTGGCCGGCCCGATGCCCTTCACGTCGGGATGATTGGCCAGGAAGTTGGCCAAGCCATCGGCGTCCATCTCCAGGTCGTAACCGAGGCACTCCACTGCGAACTGCCGGCCATATTTCGGATGATCCGCCCATTGCCCTTCGAGCCGCACTGCCTCGTTCGGCTTCGCGAACACCTTGCCTGCGAAGTTCACCAAAGCTCCATCGGTGGTGCGGAGGCGCCCGGCGGTAAACGCCGGGCCCGAGTAGAAAACCGTCTCAACTATGCCGCGGAGGCAGGACCGGGCCTCCGCGGTTGCCGCATGTTTCATGCGTGCCACCTCGCGTGTGCCGCCAACAGGTAGGCCTGCGCAAACTGGCAGGCCGCCTGGCGGCTGGAACAGAAAAACACCGGAATGCCGAAGTCGAGGATGATGGATAGCGCGCTCCCGAGCACAGCGTTTGGGTGGGCGTCGCCGCGGTAGCGTTTCTGCAACACGTCGGCGACACCCGCTTCGACCACGACGCACGCCGCCCGGTAACCGGCCAGCTTCCGCAGTTCCTTTCGGAAGCGTATCCGGCCGCGGATCACGGTGGATACGAAATCGTCGAGACTCTTCCGCTCCACCGCGACCTGACCTTCGAGGCCCGCCACCGAGTAATCCCCGGCTGGCAGCGCACGGCGTTCCACCGCCACCAACCGGGCATCGAAGGAATACGGCTCCTGTTCGCGCGTGTCCACCACCAAAGTCGGCGGCGGGCTAAAACGGGACAAGGGCGTCGCCCGCCTCCTGCCGGAACTTGCTGGGCGTGCGGTCGTTTTCGATCCGGCGGTTGAAGAAGATGTTCTCGTTGTCGCCCTTGGTCTTCTTCGTGACTTCGAGCTTTACGTCGAGCAGTTTCTGCAGGTGCTTCGGGAGATCGGAAATCTTGTCGAGATCGAGGCCGCACAGGTGGAGATCGGTCTTCACGTACTTCAGCGTGTTGTGGGTGATGACGCTGTTGCGCCACATCAGCCGGTTGATGAACTTCGGCGCGATCACGCGGAGCGTCCATTTCAGCATCGGGTTGCCGGTGCTCTGCGCCTCGGTCAACTCGACCTTCTCCACCGCCACCTGGTACTTGCCGTCGGGAACGCTTTCGAAATCGCCGCGCTCCTCGGGTTGCTCGGTGCGGAAATCGTCGTCGAACTGAGACAGGTCAATCGTGCTGCGTTTGCTCATATCGTCGTCTCCTTGGAAAGGGCTACTTCGCCGCGGGTGCGGCGGATTTGGCTCCGGGCTGCGGCCTCAACGGCGCGACGGCCACGTTGTACGCCTCGAGGAACTTGCGAAAATCGAGGTCGATGGTTTCCGGCAAACGCCCAGTGCGGTCGCCGGCTTCGTAGTACAGGCTGGGTTTCGTGCGGATCACGCGCCGGATGTTCTGCTCTCCGTTCTCGCCGGTGGTCAGTTCCAGGTCGCAGAACAAAACCATGTCCACCATCCCGAGCACGATCTTGCGGGCCTTGTCGGGCAGCGTCGGCACGATGCGGGTGTATTTCCCGGTGCGGGTTTCAATCTCGATCTCCTTGGCGTGGGAGACCAGGAAGAAGCCGTAGGGCAGGAACGCCAGTTTGGTGAGCACGCGCTGGAATTCGTTATTGACGATGGCGTAGCCCTTGCCGTAACCGAGGTCCGACTCGTGCTCGATCTTGAACTTCTTCAGGATGTAATCCGTGCAGAATTTGTAGGCGTTGTCGATGGTGTCGATGATGACGGTCTTGAACGGGTGTTTTCCTTCGCCAATTTCGGCGCAGGCGTTCAACAGATCCTCCCAGGATTGGATCGGCGCCTGAAAGACGTCGAGGGCGTTCAGCCCGGGTTCGGTGGCGAGGAAGAGCGCGTTCTCCGCATTGGAGCAGAGCGTGGACTTCCCGATCTTCGTCTGCCCGTACACCAGGACGGTGAGGTCGGCCAGGTTGGGCTTGGGCTGTGACTTTGCGGTTGGCAGTAACGACATGATTCCGTGTTTCTCCTTTTCAAAAAGCCGGTTCAGTGGTTTCGCTCGGCAGCCCGCGCAACTCCTCGTTGGGCTCCACGCGCTGGTAGAAGTTGCCGATCACGTTGGGATTGCCGTTGGAGCGGCACAACGCGAAGTAGGGGCAGGGACGCTGGTGGTGAAAGCAGAAGCTGGTGTTCTGATAGAAGACCCCGCGGCGGCGTGCGTCCAGGAAGGCCTGCGTCAGTTCCCACAACTCGCTGCGCAGGACGTCGAACCGGTCGCGCGAGAGGTAAAGCATCTCCCGGTGGAACATCGCCGGATCGGAGTACTTGTCGCCAAGGCGCTGCTGGAACTCCTCGTCGGATTCGGGCAGCTTCCGCTTCGCGGTGCTTTTGCCGGTCTTCGATTTCGCCAGCAACTCGGCGCGGCGGGCCTGGAATTCCTCCTCCGACTCTCCCTTGCCTTGCTGGAGCCTGGCTTTCACGAGCACGTTGTAGAGAATCCCGGTGATAGGGATGCCAAGCGTCTGCTCGATGTAATAGGCGTAGATGGTGATCTGGAAATCCGTCCAGAGGCGCTCCAGGTAGTCGGCATCGAGTTGTGATGCCGTCTTATGTTCCAGGACGAAGTGGTCGCTTCCGATGCGCAGGATGCCGTCGATCTTGCCGGCCAGGACGAAACTGCGGGAAGCGGCACCGGTCGCCGGGTTGACGATCGGCCCATCGAACGTCTTCTCCAGTGCGACGATTTCGAACTCCTCGGCCGGATATCGGGCGGCGTAGCCCTTCATCATGGCGGTGGCGTTGTGCCAATCCCGTTTCTGATCCTCATCCTGACTGCGGTTCGGACAGAGACGGTCGATCAAGTCGAGCACCGTGGCCAGGTCGCGGTCGCGGTGCCACGCCTCCAGGCACTGGTGGATGAGCGAGCCAAAATGCAGGTTGTGGTCGTGCTCGAGCGGCACGAGATGCTCGACATGGCGCCACTCCACCGCTTTGCGGCAGTTGCGGAACAGACTCCACATGGAGTAGGTCGAGACCATGGGGGCGCTGCTCATCGGGCGCCTCCGGCGGCGGGCACCACGCCGAGTGCCGTAAAGGCGG
>JAJYKC010000213.1 GCA_021788955.1 Acidobacteriota bacterium | reverse complement strand
CGGCCCGGCGCGCGTGTAGATGTCGACGAATACGTAAAAGACGACGCGCGGGACTTCGTGCTTTGGAAGGCAGCCAAGAGCGGTGAGCCGTCCTGGGATACCTGCGTAGGGAATGGCCGCCCCGGCTGGCACATCGAGTGCTCCGCCATGGCCATGAAGTATCTGGGCGAGACTCTCGATATCCACGCCGGTGGAATCGACCTCGTGTTCCCCCACCACGAGAACGAGATCGCCCAATCCGAAGCCGTCACCGGAAAGCCATTCGCCCGCTTCTGGGTGCACAGCGAGCACCTGTTTGTCGAGTCGAAGAAGATGTCGAAATCGGCCGGCAACTTCTACACACTCCGTGAGCTCGAGGCGATGGGGCACGCGCCGGAAACCATCCGGTACCTGCTGCTCTCCGTTCCCTACCGCCAAAAACTGAACTTCACGATGGACGGTCTGAAGGCCGCCACGACGTCAATAGCGCGCCTGCGCGGTTTCGCACTTCGGCTGAAGACGGACCGGCTCGGCGACGGACTCGACGAAGCGATGACGAGCCGCACCGCGGAGGCGCGGAAAGCCTTCGACGCCTCCCTAGACGACGACCTGAACAGCGCGGCGGCCCTCGGCGCAATCTTCGAATACGTCCGCGACGCGAACTCGGCGCTCGATACGGGCGCATTTCTCAGCGGTAACGCCACCGAAGCGCTCGCCTTGCTCGACCGTTTCGACTCGGTTTTCGACGTGCTTCGTCCCACCTCGCAAGGCGGCCTCTCCGATGAGGAGATCGAGAAGCGCATCGCCGAGCGCACTCAGGCCAAGAAGGCGCGGGATTTTGAGCGTGCCGATTCGATCCGCGCGGCGCTTCTCGAAACCGGCGTGATTCTCGAAGACACCAAGGACGGAGTTCGATGGAAAAGAAAATGAAGCTGGAAACGCGCGCCGTGCACGCGGGCGACCGCAAACGGCCCGCCAACCGCGATGCGTTTGTGCCCGTCACTACGCCCATCTACGCCTCGTCAAGCTTTCTCTATGCCGACACGGCGAAACTCGACCGCGTGTTGGGCCACGAGGAAGAAGGCTACTCCTACGCGCGGTATGAAAATCCGACGCGTTCCGCACTCGAAGAAACTCTCACCAACCTCGAAGGCGGCGCCGGAGCGGTGGCCTGTTCCTCCGGCATGATGGCAATGGAACTCGCGCTGCAAGCGGCGCTGGTGGACCGTCCGAAGGCCATTCTGGCTGCCAACGCCCTCTACGGCGCGACCCTCAGCTTGCTCACCAAGGTGTTCGAGCCAATGGGTGTCGAGACGGATTTCGTCGACATCTGCGACTTCGAGGCGGTGCGGGCAAAGCTGGCTTCCCGCCGCTACGCCTGCGTGACGATGGAGACAATCTCGAATCCGTTGCTTCGCGTGGGCGAGATCGACCGCATTGCCGTGGCCGCGCGCGAGCAAGGCGCGCTGCTGGTAGTGGACAACACCTTCGCCACGCCGATGCTGGCGCGCCCGCTGGAGTTGGGCGCGACATACTCGGTGCACAGCGTGACGAAGTTTCTGGCCGGCCACGGCGATGTCCTCGGCGGTGCGGTGATCTCCGATCCGGATGGGTTGCCCGGGCTCATGGCCTTGAGCCGCATCACCGGGCCCGTTCTCGGTCCCTTCGAGAGCTACCTGACCATGCGCGGCATCAAGACCTTCCCCCTCCGGATGGAACGCCAGTGCGCCAACGCGTGCCGTGTCGCGGCGTGGCTCCAGGCGCATCCGGGAATCGAGAAAGTTCACTACTGCGGCGACCCGGCGCACCCCGACGCCGGCACAATCCGGAGGCTGCTGCCGGAAGGGTTGCGCGGCGCGCTGGTAAGTTTCTCCATCGCCGGCGCCGGCCGGGAGGAAGTGTTTCGGTTCATGGACCGGCTCGAGCTGGTCGTGCGCGGCACGTCCTTGGGAGACGTCCATACCCTCGCCCTCTACCCCGCGATCGCCTCGCACCGCGACCTCGCGCCGAAACAACGCGCGCGGCTCGGCATCGGCGACGGCCTGGTCCGGCTTTGTCTGGGCATCGAGGCCGTTGACGACATCATCGCGGACCTTGACCAGGCCCTGTCGGAGTAAGTGGGGCTCCCGCCGGGAGCCTCAGTTTTTTGAGCCTCAACCAGGCTTGTGAACCGGCACGGATTCTCCCGGACGGAACGGCGGAATGCCTGCCCTGCGCCCGGCTTCCTCCAGATCCGCTTTGGAAAAACCACTTCCCGCCAACACCACGCTGAGACTGGAGTCTACGAGAATCAGTGTCGGCACGGAGGAAAGACCGTACTGGTTGCTGACCGCATAGCCGCCGGCGGCGGTGTCGAGCAAAGTCAAAAAAGTAATGCCGAAGCGTTCGTGGAAGGCCCGCGTGGCCTTTGCGTCATCCTGAGAAATCGCCACTACGCGGAGGCTGCTCGACGCAGCCATCCGTTCCAAAAACGGCAGAGTAAACTGGCAAACCGGGCACGACACTTTGAAGAAGACAAGCGCCACGGGAGAATTCTCCGCCAACTCGGCGAGCGAGTAGCTCTTCCCATCCAGCGCATCGAGACGAAACCTGGGCGCCGGAGATCCGGCAGCAGGCAGTTTCATCATGGCTCGCCCTGCCCCTTGTTCTCCTGAACGAACTCGAGGATGTCGAAACGCCGGATCTCCCGCTCCGGGTAGAAGCTGTTTACAGCATCCTGTTCGTCCTGAAACACCTCAAAAACCGTCGAAAGCTTCGTGAGAACGAGGAGCTCGATGTTGCGGCGGTTCAGGCCGATCAGTTTGAGCGCTCCCCCAGCCTTGCGCAGCGTAGTGAAACAAATGACGAGCGCGCCGAGGCCCGTGCTATCGATGAAGTCCACTTGCGCGAGGTTCATCACCATCTGCTTGCGTCCCCGCCTGATCTGCTCGTCGATGGCTTCGCGCAGCACGTTCGCCGGCCCCCCGGCCACGAGACGGCCGCTAAGTTCGAGTATCAGAATGCCGTCTGAATCGTGAGATTGGACCGTGAGATCGGCGCCCATGGGTACAGTGTAACGGCTTCGCCGCCGGCAAGAAACTCTCGCGGATCCCGAAAGCGGGATTCGGCGGCCAGCCGATGCCCGTATAATCAATGTATGGGCAACAGCAGCCGCTCCTTCGCCATTGCCTCGGCAGTCGTGCTGGGCTGCGCTCTGCTCGGCGGATTGCTCGGGCCGGAGACGACAGCCGTCGCGGCGGCCGGCTCGGCCGACGACGTCAAGTCAAACCTGGAAGCTTTCTCGCGCGTGTACGGCGCCGTCGAGTCGAATTTCTCCGATACGCTAAGCCCGGATAAGGCCATTTATAAGGGCGCCATCCCGGGAATGCTCCGCACTCTGGACCCCCACTCGACATTCTTCGATCCCAAGGATTTTCAGTCGCTGCGCGAGGATCAGCGCGGCCATTATTACGGCGTCGGCATGCAGGTCGGCCCGCGGGACGGAAAGACCATCGTCATCGCCCCGTTCGGCGGCGGACCGGCTTACCGCGCGGGGTTGCGTCCGGGCGACGTGATCCTGGAAGTGAACGATAAACGGACCGATAACCTGAGCACCTCCGAAATCGCGGACCTGCTGAAAGGGCCGAAGGGCACCAAGGTCACCATTTCGGTCGGCCGCGACGGCGTGGATAAGCCGCTGAACTTCACCGTGATCCGGGACGAGATCAAGCGGAACAGCGTCGAGGAGGCTTTCTGGCTGAAGCCCGGTATCGCCTACTTGGCCATCAACTCGTTCAATGAAACAACGAGCCAGGAAATGGATCAGCAGTTTGAAAAGCTGGACGAGGAAAACATCAAGGGCCTCATTATCGATCTGCGCGGGAATCCCGGCGGCCTGCTGAACGAGGGCGTGGCCGTGGCCGGACATTTTCTCCGCCGGAACGAACTCGTCGTCTCACACCGGGGCCGGAACTCTCCGGAAAAACCGTATTTTGCCAAAGGAAGCCCGTATGGCGAAAACTATCCGGTCGTCGTCATGGTGAACAGCTACACGGCATCGGCCGCCGAGATCGTCAGTGGCGCCCTGCAGGATCATGACCGCGGATGGATCGTCGGGGAAGTCACTTTCGGCAAGGGGCTGGTTCAGACCGTATATCCGCTTAACTACGGCACCGGTCTCGCCTTGACCACCGCGCATTACTACACCCCGAGCGGACGCTTGATCCAGCGCGACTACTCGAACATTTCGTTCCTGGATTACTTCTACGGCAAGCGCGTTGAGCCGAGCCATCCGACCGACGTGAAAATGACCGATAGCGGCCGGACAGTGTACGGCGGCGGCGGCATCACCCCGGATGAGAAGATCCCGACCCCGAAGTTAAGCAAGTTCCAGACCGATCTGCTTTTCCGAAAGTACGCCTTCTTCAACTTCTCGGCGAGTTATTTCGGCGGCCGCTCGGCGAAACTGCCCGCCGGATGGTCGCCCGACAACGACGTGCTGAACCAATTCCACGATTTTCTGCTGAAGCAGAAAATCGACTTCACCGAAGCAGACTGGACGGAGAACGTACAGTGGATCAAGGATCAGTTGAAGCGGGAGATGTACATCACGGCCTTCAGCTATGAGGCGTCGCAGAAGGTGGCGGCCGAAACCGATCCGATGGTGATCCGGGCGTCCGAAGCGATGCCGCAGGCCAAGGCCCTGCTCGAGCGGTCGAAGAAACTGATGGTTCAGCGTCTGGACGGAGCCGCGAGAGAGCAGTGAACTCAGCCGGCGAATGACCCAGGAACGGAAGGCGCCGCAGATTACGGTACTGGACGCCGGGGGCCAGTATTGTCATCTCATCGCGCGGAAGATTCGCGAACTCGGCGTATCGGCCGAAGTGCGCGCGAGCGACACGCCGGCCGGAGAGTTGCGCGGACGAAAAGGGATTGTGATCTCCGGCGGCCCGGCCAGTGTATACGAGGCCGGCAGCCCTCGCATCGACCCGCGGATCCTTCATCTTCCCGGCGCCGCCGTGCTCGGCATCTGCTACGGGCTGCAGATCATGGCGCACGAGTTGGGCGGCGAAGTCATCCGCGGGGAGAAGGGCGAGTACGGAATGGCCGTGCTGCGGGCCGCCGGTTCGCATCCGCTTCTTGCCGGGCTTAACGGCGAAACCCGCGTGTGGATGAGTCATCGCGACCGTGTCGAGGCCCCGCCGCCGGATTTCATCTCGATCGCTTCCACAACAGAATGCCCGGTCGCCGCCATGGCGCACACCACGCTGCCACTGTTCGGCCTGCAGTTCCATCCCGAGGTCGTCCACACCGAGCACGGCAAGGAAATCTACTCGAACTTCCTTTTCCGGATCTGCGGATGCGAGCGGGATTGGGATCCGCGCGGCCGCGTGCTCGAAATCGAAGCCGATATCCGACGCATCGCCGGGGACCGGAATGTCTTCTTCTTCGTGAGCGGCGGCGTGGATTCCACCGTCGCCTTCACCCTGTGTTTGCGCGCGCTCGGCCCGGAGCGTGTCTACGGCGTCTACGTCGACACCGGCCTGATGCGCAAGGGCGAAACAGAATTCGTGGAAAATGTCTTCGCCAAACTCGGCGCGGCGCAGTTTCACGTCGAAGACGCAAGCGCCCGCTTCCTGCGCGCGCTCGAAGGCGTAATCGAACCGGAAGAGAAACGGAAGCGCATCGGCGAAGAGTTTGTCGCCGTACAGGAGCGAATCCTTGGGAGCGGCGATTTCCTCA
>JAJYKC010000212.1 GCA_021788955.1 Acidobacteriota bacterium | reverse complement strand
TGTGCGGATGAAGTGGTCCACTGAGATGCCGAGCGCCTGCCACTGCCGGACGAACTCGTTGGCGATGGCTGTCGCGTATTCCTCGGGCGATTTTCCGATGGCCTTGGCGGCGCGCTCGACGTTCTGGCCATGCTCGTCGGAGCCGGTGGTGAGGACAACGGGGTCGCGGCCCTGCTGCGTCTGGAAGCGCTTGATGAGGTCGGCGGTGAAGGTGCAATAGGCCGTGCCGATGTGCGGCGCCGCGTTGACGTAGTAAATCGGTGTGGTGAGGTAATACTTGCTCATGTAAGTATTCAGTGAGTGGCGGCGATGGAAGAATAGGCCCGCGCCGCTTCAGCCAGGACTTTTTTCAAAGCCACGCGGTGCTCGCGGGCGAGCTTGAGGCAGTCGTCGTATTCGGGCGCGAAATCG
Organism: Acidobacteriota bacterium; assembly: GCA_021788955.1. The sequence continues at coordinate 5,302 of JAJYKC010000212.1, read as the reverse complement.
CCGGATTCGCTCACCTTGACGCGGACGCGGCCGTAGGGCGTGTCGACTTCCTGGATGTGCCGGGCCTGAACGCGGCGCTCGGCTTCATACATGCGCAAGCCGAGAGTGGACGTTTCGCTGAACATGAGTGCCGCAAGCGGCTCGCGCTCCTCGGGGCGCGCGATGACGCGGAGAAGCGTGCCCGGGCGGTTCTTTTTCATCAGCAGCGGCGTCAGCGTGACATCGAGCGCGCCGGCTTCGAGCAGCCGCTCCTGGGCGTAGCCGAGGACCTGCGGGCTGGAGTCGTCGATGTTGGCCTCCATCACGACCACGCGGGAGGCTTCGGTGGCGCCGGTCGCCTCGCCGAGAATGGCGCGGAGTACGTTGGCGTGCGCGGGAAAATCCTTGTCCCCTGCGCCGTAGCCCAGTGAGTGGATGCGCATGGAGGGCATGGGGCCGAAACCTTCGCTCAAGGCGGCGAGCAGCGCCGCGCCCGTGGGAGTGGTGAGTTCCATTTCGGGGCCGCGCGCGTAGACCGGCTTGCCTTTGAGTAAGTCCGCGGTGGCGGGCGCCGGCACAGGAAGAATGCCATGTTCTGTCGAAACTGTGCCGCTTCCGGTGTTCACGGCGGAGGAGTAGACGGCGTCGACGCTGAGCAGTTCGAGGGCGAGGCAGGCGCCGGCGATGTCGCAGATCGAATCCACCGCGCCGACTTCGTGGAAATGAACCTTTTCGATGGGCACGCCGTGCACGCGGGCTTCCGATTCCCCGAGCCGCTGGAAGACCTGGGCGGCTCGAAGTTTGGCGCGGTCGGGAAGCGAGGACGCCTCGATCATGCGCAGGATCTGCGGCAGATGGCGGTGGGATTTGGTTTCGCCGCCGCGAACGTAGAACTTCGAAGCCGTGATCCCGCGGCGGGCGGTTTTTTCAACCGAGATCTGCGCGCCCGTGGCGAGACTGCTGAGGCCCTCGACAAGCGCGGCGGCATCGGCGCCGGCATCCACGAGGGCGCCGACGGTCATGTCTCCGCTGATGCCGGAGAAGGCATCGAAATAACAAATGCGCATGGCAGGGATAACTTTCATTATCGCCCGTCAGCGCTCGAGCAGGGCGTGGCGGGCTTCAAGGACGAGTTCGCGGGCAGCTTCGGGCGTTTCGCCCAACGCAGTCAGGTGGCCCATTTTGCGGCCGCGGCGGGCTTCGAGTTTGCCGTAGAGGTGGAGCTTCACGCCGGGAATGGCGCAGGCGCGGGCCCAGTTGGGCTCGCAGTTCTCCCAGAGGGCGCCCAGCAGGTTGGCCATCGCCGCCGGGCGGAGCATGTCGACGGCGCCGAGCGGAAGGCCGCAGACGGCGCGCAACTGCTGTTCGAACTGGCTCGTCAGGCAGGCGTCGATCGTGAGATGGCCGGAGTTGTGGGGGCGCGGTGCGAGCTCGTTGATGAGGAGCCGGCCGTCGCGGGTGACAAAGAATTCCGTGCACAGGACGCCGGCGACGCCGAGTTTTTCGAGCACCGCGCGGGCGATTTCGGCCGACTCGCGATGGAGGCGTTCCGAAATGGTGGAGGGGCTGACGGAAACGTCCAGGATGTGGCGCGAGTGGGTGTTGTCGGAGGGAGCGTAGGTGACGCAGGAGCCGTCGGCCGAACGCGCGGCCACGACCGAGATTTCCCGCTCGAAATCCACAAAAGCCTCGAGGACGCACTCGGTGCTGCCCACTTCGCGCCACGCGGATTCGGCCTCATCCGCCGATGCGATTTTGGCTTGCCCCTTGCCGTCGTAGCCGAAGGCGGCGGACTTGAGGACGGCGGGCGTCCCGAGTTCGGCGAGCGCGGCGCGGAGTTCGCCGGCCGAGCGGACTTCGCGGTAAGGCACGTGGGGCAGGCCGTTGGCGCGGAGGAAAGCTTTCTCGCGGATGCGCTGCTGGGTGGTGTGGAGCACCGAGCCTTCGGGGCGGACGGGTGCGCGTTCGGCGGCCGCGGCCGCGGTGGGCGCCGGAACATTTTCGAACTCGAATGTTACAACGCGTGTTTCCCCGGCGAAGCGGCGGACGGCGTCGAGGTCGTCATAGGAAGCGACAACTTCGACGTCGGCCACTTGGCCCGTTGGGGTGTCTTCATCCGGCGAGAACGTGTGGACGCGATAGCCCATGCGGCGGGCGGCAAGGGTGAACATGCGTCCAAGCTGCCCGCTGCCGAGGACTCCGACTACGGAGCCGGGCGGGACGTAGAGATGGTTATTCATCCGGAATCAGTCGAGCTCGAGCGTGGCTTTCTTCACCTTCGCGGCGAGGTCCTCGCGATACGTGCGGAGTTTTTCGCGGAGGGCGGTGTCGTGGTTGGCGAGAATGGCGACGGCGAGCAGGCCCGCGTTCGTGGCGCCGGCGCGGCCGATGGCGAGCGTGCCGACCGGGATACCCCCCGGCATCTGAACAATGGACAGCAGCGAATCCATGCCGCTCAGCGCTTTCGATTCGACAGGCACGCCAAGCACGGGGACGAGCGTCTGGGAAGCCACCATGCCGGGGAGATGAGCAGCCCCACCGGCCCCGGCGATGATCACACGGAGCCCGCGGGATTCGGCGGTCGAGGCGTATTCGGCCATCCACTGCGGCGTGCGGTGTGCGGAGACAACACGGCACTCATGAGGCACGTCGAAATCTCGCAAAATTTCGGCGGCGTGGCGCATGGTGTCCCAATCCGACTTGCTGCCCATAATGACGCCGACGAGCGGCTTCGGAGGGGCGGCGGGCTCGGCGCGCGGGGCTTTCGGAGCGCGCTTCGGCGGCGCGGCAGGCTCGGCCGGCAGGACGGGCAGATCGTCCGCCATCACCAGGCCTCCAATCGGGAACACGCGATATTCCGGGCCAAATTGTCACGCATAGGGGAGGAACTCTCACGATATCCGGTTGGAAGGAAGCGCGCAAGAGGCGCGGGCAGGGCGCGTACGCTCGCGCACTTCCGGCTTCCTGCTCCCGGCTCCTTGCTCCTCCCCCTCCCCTCACTTCCGAACAAAAAACCCGTCCTTATCCATCCCCACCGGCGCCGTCACATCGAAAAACCCGATCATCATCTCCGCCGTGCTCTGCTCCCCAAACCGCACCGCCGCATCCGGATCCGGGTTGTTCGGGTTGTTCTTCGAATTATCGAAATGCGCCACCCACTCGAGCTTCGCCCCCTTCGGCAGCACCCGCGGCTTGGCCAGCACATAGTTCAACTGCCAGTGAAAGTCATACGGCTTCACATACAACATCGTCTCAATCCGCCCGTCCGGATGAATGTAGTGAAACGCGAACGACGTCCCCCGCAGATGCATGTGCGGGAAAAAACTCAATATCTCCGTCTCCCGCGGCAGCGTCCCATACGCCGCCACCCGCACATCCGGATCCCCTGGCGGCAGTACAAACGTGTCGTTGCCCAACTGCAGCGTGAACACCCGTTTCACTACCGGCCCCTTCGCAAACTTCAGCCCGATCCTCTCGTGGTCCAGCGCCGCCTTCCCGTCCGGCTGATAGTGCATCTGAAACACCAGGTCCGACCCCGCCGGAATCTTCTTCGCCATCCCCTTGGGCAACCTCATTGGCGGATTCCCCGGCGCATACACCAGCAGCATGTCGCTCGTCGTCCACAACCGCCGGTGCCGCGGATCGTCCTCCGGAATGCTGTACGGTATCCCCACCTTCGCCTCCTTCAGCCACTCCGAACCCGGCGGTCGTATGTAGATCACTACATGGTGCACCACCCGCCGCGCCGTCGGCCTCACCTCCGCCTCCGTCACCCACCGGTCCCGCTGAAACCCTGTCGGCATCACCACATACTGATAATCGACCACCCCCTTCGCCGGAACCGGAATCGTCCCCGGCATCTCCAGCACCACGTCCGGCTTCCCGATGCTCCATCCCACCGGCCACGCAATCGGCTTCGGCCCCTGGGCCGGATCTCCCTTCGGCGCCCCACCAGCCGCCCACTTCGCAATCTCCTGAATCTCGTTGGGCGTCAACGCCGGATCGTCAGCGAACTTACCAAACCGCTGATCCGCAAACCACGGCGGCATCTTCTTCCGCAACACCGCCTCCCGAATCGCCGCCGCCCACGGCCTCGCCTGCGCATAAGTCTCGAGCGGCATCGGACCAATCTCACCCGGCCGGTGGCATCTCTGGCAGCGCTTCTGCAGCACCGGCAGCACGTCCCGGTAAAATACCGGAGTCCCCTGACCCTCCACCGTCGCACCCACGGCAAATCCCGATAAAATCACCGCAAAAACCGGCATTCCGAGCTTTGCCATCGCATCCAGCATAGCTCCCGGAGTCTTCCTCCCCGCCAACGTGCTTAGATCATAAAGTGAAACGTCTTCCGCTCGCCCTCTGCCTCGCCTCTCTGGCCATCCCCGCGCTTCACGCCCAAATCGCCCTCCCCTCCCTCACCGGCTCCTCCACCGCCAAAAACTCCAACCCCGACCCTCTCGGCCGCGACACCCCACACGGCGCCGTCCTCGGTTTTCTCCGCTCCGCCCAGGCCGGCGACCTCGTCCTCGCCTCCCAGTACCTTGACACCGACGCCAAAGGCGCCGAAGGCCAGGACCTCGCCCGCAAGCTCAAAGCCGTCCTCGATCACGACCTCATCACCAACCTCGACGCCATCAGCTCCAACCCCGAAGGCTCCCTCACCGACAACCTGCCCCCCGACCAGGAATCCATCGGCAACATCTCCTCCGACCACCAGAAAATCCCCGTCCTCCTCCACCGCGTCACCCGCCAGAGCCGCCTCATCTGGCTCTTCGCTCCCACCCTCCTCGATCAGGTCCCCGACCTGTTCGATGACATCGACCGCCCCGCCGTCGAACGCTACCTTCCCGACTTCCTCCTCGTGCGCGTGCACATCCTCTCCCTACGCCTCTGGCAGATCCTCGCCTTCGCCATCTCCGTCGCCCTCGCGTTCTTCATCGCCGCCCTCGCCACCCGCCTCCTCGTCCTCGTCCTCCGCCCCCTTGTCGAACGCATCTCGCGCGAACGCGCCGCCTCGCGCCTCGAAGCCATCGCCGGACCAGTCCGCTTCCTCATGCTCGTCCTCGTCATGCGGGCCGGCACCACCATCCTCACCCTCCCCATCCTCGTCCGCCAATACTGGATCCGCATCGTCGCCGTCCTCGCCGTCGCCGGCGCTACCTGGCTCGTCAGCCGCATCATCGAAATCTCATCGCAGCTCTCCGCCAACCGCTTCATCCGCATCCGCGAACCCGGCAGCCTCGCCATCGTCCACCTCGTCCGCCGCCTCCTCAAAGCCGCCGCCGCCTTGGTCGGCTTCCTCCTCGTCCTCCAGAACGCCGGC
>JAJYKC010000211.1 GCA_021788955.1 Acidobacteriota bacterium | reverse complement strand
GATCGTTAAGGTGCTGACTCGGGCGCACGCCACTGTGGTCGGCGAATTTCGCCTCACGCGGCGAGGATGCGTGGTTGTGCCCCACGACGACCGTATTCGGCAATGGATACGTATTCCCGAGGGACAAGAGCTGCCGCAGGAGACGCTTGTGGCGGACCGGGTAGGCGCGACGGCGGCGGCGCCGGTCTCTGCCGAGGATCTCGATGGCGCGATCGTCAACGTGGAGATTTTGGAGTTCCCCGAAGATGGCGAACCCGGCGTCGGGCGAGTGATCGAGCTGCTCGGGTTTCCAGACGAATTCGGAGTCGATGTCGAGATCATCATCCGCAAGCACCACATTCCGCACCGGTTTCCACCGGAGGTGCTCGCCGAAGCCGCGGCGGCGCCGGCTGAAGTCGTTGAAGCCGAGGCGCGAGTCCGGCGCGATTTCCGTGCCTTCGACATTGTGACGATCGACGGGGAGACGGCGCGGGATTTCGACGACGCCGTATGGGTAAATCGCCTGCCCAACGGGAACTTCCAACTTCACGTGCATATCGCGGACGTCAGCCACTACGTCGCACCCGATTCGGCGATTGACCGCGAGGCGCGCCTACGAGGCACGAGCGTCTATTTCCCGGACCGCGCTGTGCCGATGCTTCCGGTCGAACTGTCGACCGAAATCTGCTCGCTCAAGCCGATGGTGGATCGGCTTGTGGTGTCCGCATTACTCGAGGTCGACCCGCACGGCGACCTGGTATCGCAGGAGTTCACGCGCGGCATCATCCGAAGCGCGGCACGAATGACGTACACGACGGTTCACGCGCTGCTCGAAGGTGATGCGGCACTGCGCGAACAATACGCCGCGCTGACCCCGCGGTTTGAGCTGATGCGCGAACTGGCACTGGCCTTGAACCGTAAGCGAACTCGGCGGGGTTCGATTGATTTCGACCTGCCGGAGCCACTGATCGAGTTCGACGAGTTCGGCGAGATGACCGGCGTCATTCGCGGCCCGCGCAACATCGCGCATCGCATCATCGAGGAGTTCATGCTGGCCGCGAATGAAGCCGTAGCCAGCCACCTGGAACATCTCGGCCGGGCGTTGCTGTTCCGAATTCACGAGCAGCCCGACCCTCGGCGCGTAGCGGAATTTGACGAAGCCGCCGCGCAATTTGGCTATTCGCTCGGCGTCGGGTCCGCGCCGCGCCACCGGAGTCCGGCGAAGCGCGAGCCTGCGGCGGGTGAAGTCACATCGCGGACGTATCAGAGGCTGATCCGAAAGTTCGAGGGCAAGCCGGAGGAGCGCATCCTGAGCTATCTGATGCTTCGGTCCTTAAAGCAGGCCCGCTACAGCGAGCAGAACCATGGCCACTTTGCCCTGGCCGCCACAAGCTACACGCATTTCACGTCGCCGATCCGGCGGTATCCGGACTTGATCGTCCACCGCGCGCTTACCGCGGCGCTCGATCTCGCCGGCGAGCCTTACGCGCTGTTCGATCTCCGCGCGATTGCCCAGGAGTCTTCAGAGGCCGAACGCCGCGCCGCCGAGGCCGAGCGCGATCTGGTCGAGTGGAAGAAAGCGCGGTTCATGGAAGATCGCGTTGGCGAGGAGTTTTCCGCGATGATCCTGAACACGGCAAAATTCGGGTTCTTCGTTGAGCTCCAGGATTTGTTCATCGAGGGTCTGGTTCCGATCGACACGCTGCCAGGCGAGCGGTTTCATTTTCACGAGGCGACGCGCAAGATTGTCGGGTCCCGGAGCCGGATTACGTATTCGGCCGGGGACCGCGTGACGGTGAGGCTGGACCGTATCGACCCGATCGACCACAAGCTTACGTTCGCCGTCGTCCCTCCCCTCTCCGAAAGGCGCCGCAAGAAGAAGTAACCTGTTTCTCATGGGTCCAGTCAAGGGAGCGTTCACAGTCCTCCTCGCGATGTGGGTGTGCTTCGTGGCGCTCATCTACCATCAGATGCTCCAGCCACCCGGAGTTTTCGCGTCTTTCATGGCGAAGATGCCGGGCTTGGTTTTCCTCGTGCTTCCGTTTGAGACGCTATGGACGCAGGCGCGGGCGGGCAGCGCGTCGGTGGATACGATGGCGCCCGATTTTGCGCTTTCTCCGCTACGAGGCGGCCCGCCGGTTCACCTGGCTTCGCTGCGCGGCGTGCGTCCGGTGGTGCTGGTTTTTGGAAGCTACACTTGACCGCCTTTCCGGCGGGAGGTTCCCGTCCTGAACGAGATGTATCGGAAGTACAAGGACCGCGTGGCATTCTACATCGTCTATATTCAGGAGGCGCATGCGAGCGACTTCTGGCAGATGCCGGACAACATTCGGCAGGGAGTGATTTTTCGGAATCCGACGACGCTGCTCGCGCGCGAGACGGTGGCTGGTAGCTGTGTGCGCAAACTGCACATCGCGATTCCCGCGCTGCTCGACGGCATGGACAACCGCGTGGAGGTGGAGTACAACGGCTGGCCGGACCGGCTGTACGTGATCGACACGCAAGGGCGCATTGTTTTCCGGAGCAAGCCCGGACCGTTCGGTTTCCATCCGCGCGACATGCAGCCGCTTCTTGACAGCGTGGCCCCGGCGAAGTTAAGCCTTGGGGTGCGCCCGGTCGTACTCGGCCATCAGGTCGGTAAGCGAGAGTTGGGTGTAGCGCTGGGTGGTGGACAGGCTCGCGTGGCCGAGTAACTCCTGAATCGCGCGTAAGTCGGCGCCGTCGGCGAGTAAGTGGGTTGCGTAAGCGTGCCGGAAACTATGCGGATGCAGCGAGGGGTCGCCGCTGAGGGCGATCGCGTAGAGCTTCACGATTCCGCGGGCGCCACGGTCGGTCAGCCTACCGCCGCGGGCGTTCAGCAAGAGATCCCGCGCGGCGGGGTCATGCGGCTGCCGGTTCTCCAGGTACCGCACCAGTGCTTCCTCAACCTTCGCTCCGTAGGGCACCTCGCGCTCCTTATTGCCCTTGCCGCGGACGCGCAGCCAGCGCTCGCTACGGTCGAAGTCTTCGAGCTTCAAGCCTACCAACTCACTAATTCTCAGACCGCAGCCGTACAGTAACTCGAACAGCAGTCGGTCGCGGGCAGGGAAGGGGCGTTCGAGTTTGTCCGCGGTCACGGCGTCGATGAGCTGATTGGTGGTTTCGGCGTTCGGCACGCTGGGAGCAAGTTTGGGCGCGCGAGGCGTCCGCACTCTCTTGGCGGCGTTTGTGGGAATCTCGCCGCGGCGATGGAGGAAACCGAAGAGACCCCGTACCGCGGCAAGCTTGCGGCGGATGGTGATGGCACTGAGGCCCTGGGCGTGCAGGTTGCCCATCCACTCGCGAAATTCGAGCGTGCTGAAGGCGGCCGGCGAGGGTGGGTCGCCCTCGGGCGGAGAAAAGTATGTCAAAAACTCGCGCAGGTCGGCGCCGTAGTTACGCACGGTGTGGGCGGAAGCGTTGCGCCGGCGGAGTTCGTCGAGATACGCGTCGATGGCCTGGCTCAGCGGGCTCATCGGACCCCGGCGGAAAGCGTGGCATCGAGGCTTTCGAGCGCCCTCCGGCAGATCGCGGCGTGACGGGCGCGCCGGTCGCGTCCGAGCTTGATCCGCTCCGCTTCTTCGAGCGGCGGCAGCAGGTCGAAGGTAATGTTGGCCGGCTGATAGTTTGATGGGTCTGCACTCGAGACATAAGCACACAGCGAGCCGAGAGCGGTTTCGCGCGGAAAGGGAACCACTGGCTCCTCCCGCGCTAGCGCCGCCGCGTTCCGCCCGGCGATGAGTCCGGTGGCTATAGATTCGACGTACCCTTCGACGCCGGAGATCTGGCCGGCGAAGAAAACCTCGGGCTTGGTGCGCAATTGCAGCGTCGGTGTGAGCAGCGAGGGCGCGTTGATATACGTGTTGCGATGCACCTGGCCATAGCGCAGGAACACGGCCTGTTCCAGGCCTGGAACCAGGCGGAACACGCGCTGCTGTTCTTCGAATCGCATATGGTTCTGGAAGCCGACTAGGTTGTAGCTTTCGGCGCGCAGGTTCTCCTGGCGCATCTGCACCACGGCATACGGCCTGCGTCCGGTTCGCGGGTCGATGAGCCCCATTGGCTTCATTGGACCAAAGCGCAGCGTGTCGCGTCCGCGGCGGGCGAGTTCTTCAATCGGCAGGCAGGCTTCGAAGAATTTCGGATGGTCTTCGGGGATATGCGACGGCGCACTCCGCGCGGCGAGCACCCCATCGACGAACCGCTCGTATTCTTCGCGATTGAGTGGACAATTGAGATAGTCGTCAGAGCCGTCGATCGACTTGCCGTAGCGGGAGGCGGCGAAGACGATGTTGCGGTCGATGGTAAACGCATCCACGATCGGGCTGATGCTGTCGTAGAAGAACAGGCGGTTGGTTCCGGTGAGGCGGCCGATGTCCTCGGCGAGCGAGCCGGAAGTGAGCGGACCAGTGGCGACGATGACGATTCCCTCACGCGGGATTTCGACAGCTTCGCCGCGAACCACTTCGATGCGCGCATTGCCTTCCACCGCTCGCGTGGCTTCTTCGGCGAACACGTCACGGTCGACGGTGAGCGCCTGCCCACCGGGAACACGCGCCCGTGCGGCGGCTTCGAGCAGGGCCGAACCCATGCGCCGCAGTTCTTCCTTGAGCAGCCATGGCGCGGTGTCGGATGTTTCGCTCTTGAGCGAGTTACTGCAGACCAGTTCGGCGAAACGGTCCGTCTTATGCGCGGATGTGCTGACGAGAGGACGCATCTCATGGAGAGTGCAATCGAGGCCCGCACGAGCCACCTGCAAGGCCGCCTCGACTCCCGCTAATCCGCCGCCTAAAATCGCAATTCGCACTCGCTCTCAGGATATCGGACCTGGCGGAGTCTCCGAGGATATACTGGCAGATTATGCCGGACCAGGACGTCAACCGCCGCAGTGTTCTTCGCGCCGCCGCCACGAGCGCCGTCGCCGTTACAGCCGCCAGTTACTCCCGCGTGCTGGGCGCCAACGACCGCGTTCAACTCGGCGTGATCGGCTGCGGCTCGCGCGGCCAGTACGACATGGGCATCTTTCAGAAGAACCCGGCGGTTCATGTGGCCGCGCTCTGCGACGTCTGGGGCGACCGCGTTGACGAGGCCGCGCAGAAGGCCCCCGACGCGAGGAAGTACGGCAACTTCCACAAACTTCTCGATGACGGCAAAGACCTGGACGCGGTTCTCATCGCTACGCCGGACCACTGGCACTCGCGCATCTCGATCGCCGCGGTGGAAGCCGGCAAGGACGTTTACTGCGAGAAGCCGCTGACGCTCACCATCGAGGAAGGCCCGAAGGTCGTCAAAGCGGCGCGCGAAAACAATCGCGTATTTCAGACCGGCATGCAGCAGCGCTCCGGACCGCACTACATGCAGGCGCGCGACCAGTATATTCAAGCGGGCAAACTCGGCAAAATCACGCTTGCACGCACATGGTGGCACGGCAACTCATGGCACCTGCGGAAAGCGCCGGCCTCGCTTGCGCAGAAGCCGGCGAACCTCGATTGGGATATGTTCCTGGGCCCCGTGAAATGGCGCGACTGGGATCCGCAGCAGTACTGGAATTTCCGCGCATACCTCGATTTCGGCGGCGGGCAGGTTACAGACCTGTTCACGCACTGGATCGACGCGGTGCACATGTTTATGCTGCAGGACGACCCGATCAGCGCAGTGGCCGCGGGCGGCATTTATGCATATCCTGACGGACGCACGGCGCCGGACACGATCGACATC
>JAJYKC010000210.1 GCA_021788955.1 Acidobacteriota bacterium | reverse complement strand
CCAACAGCGCCATCAAGAGTCGGTCAATATTCCGATTTTTCATGCGATTGGAGACACCTCGTCCCGCTCCAGCTACTAGTATAGGAACAAGGACGCGCCACGGATGTTCGAGGAGAAGGATCTTCGGACTGGGTTCGCGCATCTTATATCGGGAAGGCAAATGTTCATTACCCGGCGAGTCGAGTTCTCCGCTTCTCATGTGTGCGCTAATCCGGACTGGAGCCCGGAGCGGAACTTCGCCGTTTTCGGAGCCGCCGCGAATCCACACGGGCACGGGCACAATTACGCGATCGAGGTGACGCTGGAAGGCGAACTGGACGCCAAGACCGGCATGCTGTTCGATCTAAAGCAGTTAAAGGAGATCCTGAACGAGGAAGTCGTAGGTCCGATGGATCACCGGTTTCTCAATCACGAGGTGCCGCCGTTCGACCGGGTCATTCCGACGGCAGAGAACATCGCCGCGGAGGTCTGGCGGCGCCTGGAGAGGCATTTTGCTTCGGGCCCGGCCAAGCTCAACAACGTGCGGTTATACGAAACGGACGATCTGTACGTCGATTACTCAATGGCGGCGGTGAATTCACGATGATCCGCCTGACGCGCCGCTACCGGTTTTGCGCCTCGCACCGGCTGCACGTGGCGGCGATGAGCGACGAAGAAAACCGGGTGATTTACGGGAAGTGTAACAACCCCCACGGGCACGGGCACAATTACCTGCTGGAAGTGAGCGTGGCGGGGGACAACGCTTCGCCGGACGGCATTCTTGCTCCGGTGCCTGCGCTGGACGCGCTGGTGCGAAGCCAGGTCATCGAGAAGTTCGACCACCGCAGTTTAAATCAGGAAATTCCGGCGTTCCGCGCTCCGGGCGGCGCGGTGCCGACTACCGAAAACCTCGCCCGCGAGATTCTACGGATCCTCAGCGAGCGCTGGCACAATGCGCTTCCTTGCTCGGCAGCGCGGCTGGACCGCATCCGTTTGGAAGAGACAGACAATAACTTTTTCGAGCTACGTACATGAAATCCAACAAAGCCCTGGTTCGCGTGATGCCGTCCAAGGACGGCGCGAGTCCGATCGCCGATCACATGAGAGAAGTGCTGGCCCAACTTGGCGAGGACCCTTCGCGTGAGGGGCTCCTGCAGACGCCGGAGCGCGCCGATAAGGCTTTGAGGTTCCTGACCAGTGGCTACTCGATGAATCTGGATCAGATCGTCAACGGCGCGCTATTTACGCACGAATGCGACGAGATGGTTGTCGTGAAGGACATAGAGTTCTTCAGCCTTTGCGAGCACCATTTGTTGCCGTTCTACGGCAAGATCCACGTGGCCTACCTGCCGAAAAAGAAGGTCATCGGCCTGAGCAAGATCCCCCGAATTGTGGACATGTTCGCGCGCCGGTTGCAGTTGCAGGAGCGGCTGACGCAGCAGGTGGCTGAGGCGGTGCAGCAGGTGCTCGATCCGCGTGGGGTTGGAGTGGTGTGCGAGGCGCGCCATTTCTGCATGATGATGCGCGGAGTAGAAAAACAGCACTCCGGCACGGTCACTAGCGCGATGCTCGGAGGCTTCCGTTCCCGCAAGGCCACGCGGGACGAGTTTCTCGCCCTGCTGCGCGAGCGCTCGTAGCGGGCTCTCCCCGGGTGGCGATCCTCAGATCGGTCGTCCCATCCGGAGACCGGTGCTGACCGGCTTCGGGTGGCTCGAGAAGAACTGCCAAACGGCCGACGTAGCGTCGAGCATGTGCATTTCGGGTCCCGCGGCCAGAGCCAGCCACACCGACTCATGCGGGGCACCGGGCCAGACGTGTCCCTGGCCAAGCACCGCGATCGTTTCGACGTCAATGCCGGCCGGGCATCCGCGGTGACTGCGGCGGAAGACGCCTAACGCCTGCGGATAGCGGTCGGCGGCGGGCTCGCATCCGTCCTGTTTGGCCCACCAGTCACTGAGCGCATCGGCGCCGAGCACCTGACCGCCATGCTGGATCACCTCCCCACCTTCGGGCGGGATGAAGTGGTCGAGGGTTCCGTAGACGTCCAGGGAGGAGACCGGTTCGGTGGGGTGAAGCAAAGGAACGATGGCGAGGCCGAGCGTGCCGGCGACGCTTGCTACCGCGGCGATGTTTTCCGGCCGTTCGGCGGCGTAGCGATTGGCCATGAAGGCTCCGTTCGAGTGGCCGGCGAGGAAGATGCGGCGCCGGTCAATCCGGTAGTGAGCCTCGATCCGGGCGATAAGCGCATCGAGAAACGCGACGTCGTCAACGTGTGCATCCTGGCCCTGAATACGAGGCGACTTTGCATCCGTGCGTCCGTCGTTCCAGCCGCGGTGCCGCCCGTCCGGGTAGACCACGAGAAACCCGTACTCGGCGGCTAGGGCATCAAAACCAAGCTCCCGCTCGACAAGGCCGCCTGAGCCGAACCGGCCATGAAGGACGACCACCAGCGGTGATGGGCCATCGCCAGCCGACTCCGGGACGTAAAGGACCGCACTACGCGACAGACCCCCGGCCTTCAGATGAACATGAATGCGCGGGCCGGCCGCCGATTCTGCTAAACACATCGACACCGCGGCAAGGACCGCCAGAGCCCGTCGAGCGATCTCATCCCTTCGCAACAAGCGTGCGCACCTGTTCCCAGTGTCGCGCTGCACGGGGCAGTAGCGTTGGACGCTCGGGACTTTCGTTGGGCTGCCGTTCCCGGCCCTGCATGAGTGAAGGCAGCCATGGCGCCACTATTGGTCGAGTTTCTCGTAGCTGACGAAGGCGAATTTCTTCGAATCCGGCGACCAGGAGTTCACGTTGATGGTGCCCTGGCCGCCGAAGACGGTGGTAAGGGTTTCCAGATTTCGGAGATCCGGCTTTTTCTTGGGCAGCGGCATCATGCGGAGTTTGACCTCGGTACGGTCGTTGTGGGTCGGCGTCCCCTTGGGGAACGAAAGAAAGACCAGCCACTTTCCGTTGGGCGAGGGATGCGGGAACCAGTCTTCAAGTTCATCCTCGGTGATGCGTTCGGCCAGAGCGTCGTTTGGGCCGGCGCCGGAGGCGGGCATGCGCCAGATATCCCAACCTCCGGAGCGGTTCGAGTTGAAGTAGATCCATTTCGTGTCCGGTGAATAGTCTGGGCCATCGTCGTATCCCGGCGCCGATGTAAGCCGCTGTTCGGCGCCGCCGCTCTTAGGAATGCGAAAAACATGGAAACTGTCGCCACGGTCGGCGACGAAGGCGAGCCAGCGGCCATCCGGCGACCAGCCGTGGAAATAACTGGGGCTGGCCGGTGTCATCAAGGTGGGCGAGGAGCCGTCGGATGATGCCAGGTAAACTCGGGAGCCGCCGGAATCCGCGGTCCGTGCCGAGACAGCGAGGAAGAGGCCGTCAGGCGAGGGGCCGTGGTCGTTGTTCACAGAAAGGCCGCCGGCAAGGGCAATCTTCTCGATAGGTCCTCCATTCACTGGCAGTCGAAAAAGCGCGCCTCCGGAGTTGACGAGAAGATACCGGCCGTCCCGCGTCCAGTTCGGCGCCTCAAAAACCGTGTCGGCCGTGTAGAGCACGCGCGTAGACCTGGATTTCAAATCGAAAATCGAAATGTGACTGCGCCAGTGCTGCTGAGCGGCAGCGGGAGCCGGCGTCTCGATTGCCACGTTAGAGAAGACGGCGGTTTCGAGCGAATTGGCGTCGTGGGAGCAGACGCCCAAGCCGACGTAAACGGGATCGTGAAGTTCCACCATCGCCGACCCGCCAAGAATCATCGGTCCGGTAGCGTCGCCGGTGTACAGCAGGAAGCGGTTCCCGCGGCGTTCGATGCGGAGTCTCGCCGGCGCTTCCACATGCGCCTGGACTTCCGCGGTGTCGGCGCCTTCGGAGGGCCGGTACTGCAGGGAAGTCAAACCGCTGCCGTGCACAGCGGCGTCCGCATAGGCGGAGCCCGGGCCGAAGTCCTGCCGGAACATCAGCACGGCTTTGCGATGCGGCGCCCCTCCAGCGCCAAGGAAGCGAATCCGCGCCGTCAGGGTGGCATCACCCGAAAGTCGGCGCCAGACAAAGTGGAACGCGTCGGCCTTTGCCCAAATGTTGGCCCCGCCGCCGGTGATGCGGTACTCGCCGTGTTCAGCGTCGAAGGTCATTGAGCCGGCCTTCGGGTTGTCGCCGACATCGTTGTCGCCCTCGAAGAGTCCCGCCGGGGCGGCATAAATCAGAAGCGCGGTCGCAAGTAGCGCCGTACGGGATAGGCGCACAGCATCGGAGCGAAGTGTCACGCTTTGTTATCTTCCCAAAAAACAGAGCGTTGGCCAACGCCGGTCCTCAAGGGACCCGGCAGGACGAAGGTTTCAGTACAAGTTTCCTACAGATTTAGCTGATTGGCGGCGATATGGTCCATAGCATGATGGCGGATTTATCCAGGCAAGCCGGGAAAGGACTGAGGCGGGCCGTGCACGCCGGACCTGGCCGGCCCATAGCCCGGATCCGCCAGAGTGTGGTGATCGAGACAGGTGAGGGGCGCGTCGATGACGCGGGCGGGCTCGTGCCAATCCGTCGAGGCGCAGCATAACGCGCCACCGGGATGCGGAAACCGCAAGGCAGAACGCATTAGGAGAGCGAAGGATCACCGCAAGAAAAGCGAACGTCGGGCGGCCCGCCAATCTGGCACGCCGCTTCTATTTTGGGCGAACTTCGCCGAGGCTTCCTGGTGCGGACGGTGGGACTCGAACCCACACGGCCCTTGCGGGCCAGCGGCTTTTAAGGCCGCTATGTCTACCGGTTCCATCACGTCCGCGCGTGGTTTCATTATGGCCCACGGGGGATGGCCGATGCGCCTGAACGTGGAGGGTCCACGACCCGCGTTCCTGAATATCCGCGCTACACTCAATTTTTGTCTAAATCTGCACCATCCGGAGGAGTCCGCTACCACCGCCCATGAAATGGAAAGGCGATTACGTCTTCGTCATTCGGAACCTCGTCCTGAAGGACTTCCGGATCCGCTACCGGAATATGTCACTGGGGGTGTTTTGGTCGCTGCTCAACCCGCTGGTCATGCTCGGCGTGCTGGTGTTCGTGTTCACACGGATATTTAAGAATCCGAGTCCGGTGTACCCTGTTTTCGTCCTATGCGGCCTCGTGCCCTTCAATTTTTTTTCGAGCGCGTGGATCTCCTCGACGACCTGCATCGTAGATAACGCGGGGTTGATCAAACGGGTTCCTTTTCCTCGGGAGATCATTCCCATCGCGACAGTTCTGTCGACGACGATTCACCTGTTCCTGCAGATTCTGTTAATGCTCGGCTTCGCGCTGGCCTACAACCGCCCGCCGAACCGGTACTGGATGCTTCTGCCCGTGGTCTGGCTGCCAGCGGTCGCGTTTCTCTGCGGTCTGGGGCTGATCTGTTCCGGGCTGAACGTCTATATGCGGGACATGCGCTATGTAGTGGAATCGGTGGTGACGGTAATGTTTTACTTGGTGCCGATTTTCTACGACTTCAGCCTGATCCCCGAGCGGTTTCGAACCATCTATTCGTTGAACCCGATCGCTGCCCTTGTGCTCGCGCAGCGGGCGATCATCCTGGCCGCGAAGGCGCCGCCGGAGACGCTCATGTGGAAGCTCGGGCTGAGTTCGCTAGGGATGCTGGGGTTGGGGTTGCTGGTGTTTCAGAAGCTGAAACGACGGTTCTACAATTACCTCTGAGGCAGCTCCGATGACCGTCATTCAGTTCGACAACGTCAGCAAGATCTACCAACGGCATAGCGGCCAACGGC
>JAJYKC010000209.1 GCA_021788955.1 Acidobacteriota bacterium | reverse complement strand
GCCGGAGTTTGCAGACGGGGCCGGCGATTGACACGTCGCTGATGCTCAACAATCTGCAGGACGCGTTCCCGGTGATGAGCAACGTGCGGCGCGAGTGGAACGAGTACCGCGTGGGGAACGAGTTCACGATTTTCGGGATCCGCGTGAACTGGATTCACGGGTGGGAGGACTTCAAGGAAGACACGCCGTACTACCTCTCGTCGCTTGAAACTTCGGGCGATCCAGCGAATCCGTTGTCGATTTCGAGCTTTCAGCGGTCGTTTCCGTATCACGGGACGAGCCCATTCTGGCGGCTTGGGTTGTTCACGGACAAAAAATGGTTCAGCGTGAACGGGCGGTTCACTTACACGGCGGGCGACCGGTCCTTCATCATGGACGAGAGCACGTTGGGGCTGACGCAGTTCGGACCGCTGAATCAGCAGGTGCTGACGATGGGGACCGGGCAGCGGCCGGTGACGACGGGGAATCTGTCGGTGAGTTTCTTTCCGACGAAGAAGCTGACGGTGACGAACACCACGTCGGTTTACAACGTGCGGACGGAAGGGGCGTCGACGTTCGTGCAGTTCAACAACAACTCGCAGGCGATGAACTATACGGCGTTCGAGTATCTGGGAATTCTGACGGCGGCGAACGAGACGGACTTGAACTACCAGTGGACGAACTGGCTGGCGGTGTACGGCGGGTATCAGCTCACGGACCGGCGGATCAGCTCGATTCTTTATGCCGGGATGACGCCGTTCAATCAGACGGACCAGTTGCACGATGGGTTGTTCGGGATCCGGCTGCGGCCGGCGATGGGGCTGACGGTGACGCTGGATGGGGACATTGGTCGGCAGAACAACCCGTTCACGCCGGTGGGGGACCGGAATTATCACGACCTGGGCGGGCATGTGCAGTACCGGCACAAGAGCCTGGCGCTTTCGGCGTCGAGCGAAGTGGACTACAACCTGAACTCGATCTCGCTGACTTCGTACAGCTACCATTCGAGAACTTACTCGGCGGACGCTTCGTGGACTCCGCTGCCGTGGCTGTCGTTTGATGCGGGTTACTCGAAGTTACACCTGAATACGGTGGGCGGGATTGCTTATTTTGTCAACTTCCAGCAGGTGAACGGGCAGGACTCGATTTACATCAGCAACCTGCATACGGTGGACGCCGGTGTGCAACTTATGTTGAGTAAGAGGGTGGATCTGTATCTGGGATATAACCGGGTGCAGGACACGGGGGATGGACGGAACACGCTATACGGGACGGCGGGCGGGGCTACGCTGCCGGCGCTGCTTGCGGCGCAGACATTTCCGCTGACTTATGAGGCGCCGATGGGGCGGCTTTCGGTGAAGTTACTTGAGAAAGTCCGGTGGAACGTGGGTTACGAGTATTACGGGTATCACGAAGTGTTTTATGCCCGGGATAACTTCCGGGCGAACACGGGATACACGAGTTTGTTATGGTCATTCTGAGGACAGGATGGAACTTCTCAAGCTGAACGTGGGCTGCGGCTTCGACCACCGGCCGGGGTACGTGAATGTCGACTTTCAACCGCAGCACAAGCCGGATCTGCTCTGCGATGTCTCGTGGCTAAAGCCGGTCAAGGATTTTTCCTGCGCTGAGGTGATCGCGCAGGACGTGCTCGAGCACCTGCCTCGCGCGGCGGGCCCGACCGCCTTGCGGGAATGGAACCGCGTGCTGGCGATGGGGGGAAGACTTTGGATCCGCGTTCCGAGCCTGCGGCATCTGCTGCATCTACTCGAAGCGGAGGAACGGCAGTCGGTGGAGGGGCAGCAGGAGCTGATCCAATGTTGCTACGGGACCCAGGCTTATGAGGGGGACTTTCACCTGAATGGATTCACCGAGGTCACTCTGAGGCACTTACTGGCTCAGACGGGCTTCGAGGTTTCATCTATCGGGATTCGCGACGAGTGGCTGTTCGAAGTCGAGGCGAAGAAGGTGAGCCACTGTCCGCCGGAGGCGATCCTTCGCCTCGGCAGCGACAAGGCCTTTCTCAAGGCTGCTTACCTGGAGCGTCTGGGAAGAAAGCCGGACTCCGAAGGCCGGGCGTACAATTTGCGGGTGCTTCGGGGCGGCACCCGCCGCGAGGCGGTGCTCGCCGTGATCGAGAACTCCGAGGAAGCCAGGGCCCGCCGGGTCAAGCGATGACGACGGTCTTGATGTTGACGAACTCGCGGATGCCGAAGCGGGCGAGTTCGCGGCCGTAGCCGCTGCGTTTGACGCCGCCGAAGGGGAGGCGGGGGTCGCTGGCGCACATGGCGTTGACGAAGACCTGGCCGGATTGGATGCCGTCGATGAAGGCGCGCTGTTCGCCGGGGTCGCGCGTCCAGGCGCTGGAGCCGAGGCCAAAGGGGGAATCGTTGGCGAGTTCGATGGCTTGCGCGGCGTCGTTGACGCGGAAGAGCATGGCGACGGGGCCAAAGAGTTCTTCGCGGAAGACGGGGGATTCGCGCGGGAGGCCGGCGAGGACGGTGGGCGGGTAGAAGTTGCCGGGGCGGTCGAGGGGTTGGCCGCCGGTGAGAAGGGTGGCGCCAGTGTCGACGGCGCGGCGGACCTGGTCGTGCAGTTCGCGGCGGATGTTCGAGGTGGCGAGCGGGCCGATTTGGGTGGAGGCCTCCATGGGGTCGCCGATCTTGAGGGATTTCATGCCTTCGACGAAGCGCTTTTCGAATTCGGGGTAGATGGAATCGTGGATGAAGAAGCGCTTGGCGGCGATGCAGGACTGGCCGTTGTTGATGGTGCGGGCGCGGATGCCGGTTGAGATAGCGGCGTCGAGATCTGCGCTAGGCATGACGATGAAGGGGTCCGAGCCGCCGAGTTCGAGGACGGCTTTCTTTATCTGGCGGGCGGCCTGACTGGCGACGGCGCGGCCGGCGGGTTCGCTGCCGGTGAGAGTGACGGCGGCGATGCGGTCGTCGTTCAGGAGCGATTCGACTTGCGCGGCTTCGATGAGGAGGGTTTGGAAGCCGCCTTTTGGGACGCCGGCGCGATGGAGGAGGTCCTCGATGGCGAGGGCGCATTGGGGGACGTTGGAGGCGTGCTTGAGGAGGCAGACGTTTCCGGCCATGAGCGCGGGGGCGACGAAGCGTAGCACCTGCCAGAAGGGGAAATTCCAGGGCATGACGGCGAGGATGGGGCCGAGGGGTTGGAACTCGACGAAGGAGCGGGCGGGGCCGATGGGGATTTCTTCCGGAGCGAGCTGCTGTTCGGCGTTTTCGGCGTAGTAGCGGCAGCCGGCGGCGCACTTTTCCGCTTCGGCGATGGCGGAGGAAAGGGTTTTGCCCATTTCGAGGGTCATGAGTTCGCCGAAGGCGCGCTTTTCCGTTTCGAGGATTTCGGCGGCGTTGAGGAGGATTTCGCGGCGTAGGGCGAAGGCGGTGCGGCGCCATTGGAGAAATGCGGTCCAGGCGAGCTCGAGTTTTTCTTCGGCGGCGTGATCGGCGAGGGGGTCGAAGACGCGGAGGGTTTCGCCGGTGGTGGGGTTAATGGAAGCGATGGGCATATCCGTACTCTGTTGTACCGCGGAGAGAGGGGCGCGGGCAGGGTGGCGGCTATGATGAAGGGGCGATGGACGACTTCCGGCTGAAAGTGTTTCGCGAGGCGGCGGAGCGGCTGAACTTCACGCAGGCGGCGGAGGCGCTGCGGTTGACGCAGCCCGCGGTGACGCTGCAGGTGAAGAAACTCGAGCAGGATTTGGGCGTGCGGTTGTTTGACCGTTCGGGCGGGAGGGTGACGCTGACGGCGGCGGGGACGGCGCTGCTGGGGTACGCGCGGCGGATCGGGGCGTTGTATGAAGAGGCGCGGCGGGAGATGGGGCTGCTCGCCGGGGAGCGGCGAGGGACGCTGCGGATTGGGGCGTCGACGACGATTTCGCAGTACATATTGCCGCGGCTGGTGGGTGCGTTTGCGGGGACGCATAAGGAGGTGCGGTTTTCGGTGGAGAGCGGGAACACGGAGGCGGTGATCGACTGGCTGGGGGACGGGCGGATTGAGCTGGGGATGATTGAGGGGCCGGCGCACCGGACGGATGTGCGGACGGAAACGTTCATGGAGGACGACATTGTGCCGATTGTGCCGAGGGAGCACGTGTGGGCGGGGAGGAAGGCTGGGCCGGTGACGATTGAGATGCTGGCGGAGTCGCCGCTGCTGATTCGGGAGCGGGGGTCGGGGACGCGGCAGGTGGTGGAGGCGGCGCTGGGGGCGGCGGGGGTGGATGTGGGGAAGCTGAAGATTGTGATGGAACTGGATGCGACGGAGGCGATCAAGACGGCGGTGGAGTCGGGGATGGGCGTGGGGCTGGTGTCGCGGTGGGCGATTCTGAATTCGACGGGGCTGCGGGAAGTGGAAGTAAGTGGGCTGCGAGTTACCCGGGATATGTCGTTTGTGTATCCGCAGGGGCCGGAGTTAGACGGGTTAGGTGGGGCATTTATTCATTTTGTAAGGGATTTCGGGCCGGAGTTACTGGGGGCGGCGTTGTAAGGTGGGGCTGTTGAGGCGAACGCGGCGGGTGGGGTTTGGGAAACGCGGAGAGGCCGGATGGGATCGGGCGGGCACACGCGGTGCCCTGGCATGGTTGTTGACTACTCGCTGACCATCGAGCTGGCCTCAGTTCCCGGCGCCCCCGGCTAGGCTGCGGTCGTGAGGGCTCCTGACGGATCGCAGTCATGCGAGAGACGCGCGCTTGCGTCGTGCCGAGGAGCGAGCGTTCATTGCTGGGGTGACAGGCCTAGATATCTTGCCGCCCGTCAGTTTACGTTGGAACTGTGACTAGCGGCCAGGTCGAAGAAGGGGCGGAAAGGAAGCCCATGCGGCGAGGACGGACGGGGTCGCGCCAGGCGGCGGGCTGGTAGCGAAAACGGTTACGGATGTACCGATGGATGTAGGCGCCATCGGATCGGGCGGTGGTCGGATCCTCGAAAGGAGCGGCGTAATAGCGAATCTACCTGTTGACGTCACCCCCCCCTTAGGGGCGTATAATTGAGCGGAATAAATCGGAGGATCAAGGGAGTAAAAGGTGACGATTCCGAGAATAGGTGTTTTATTCCTCGCTAATGTACTGGCGTTTGTCTGGCCGGCTGTGTTGACCGCTCAGAATTCCGGTCCTGAGGCTTCGGCGTTGTACATCATATTCCTGCACCAGGTCGCCAGTTCCAGCGGCGCCCGAGCCGGTCGTGGGGATAGGGCTGCCGGGTTGCACGTCGCGCCGGCGGAGCTTCAGGCTGTTGACGATGCGGCACGAGTGTCCGTGGCTCAAGGGGAGCAGCTCAGGCAGGAGGCTCTTCGGTACGGAAGCCGCCGCAAGTTGGCCCGCGAGAGTCCGGACCCGGCCGTCGTCCACTCCTTCGCTGTGCGCAGGGCGTCTCTCGCATCTTCCGCGATGGCCGTTATTCAGGCAAAGATCTCTCCGTCCAGCTTCGCTGGTCTCAGACAATTCATCGACTTGCAGGTCAGGGGCGCCGTTGGCGCGTGGAGGTAGGCCTGTGGCGCGCCGAATTCTCCTTCCGGTCCTCGCGGCTGCGGTTTGGCTTGCCTCCTCCCGCGGGGCTTTGGGGCAGTGCTCCGACAGCACCACGGTTCATTACGCCATTCACCATTTAACGCGGGAAGCGAGCAATTCGACGGACTCCCTTGCAGGTACGCAGACCGTTGGAGACTACTGGGAGTAGTGGGCGTCCTACGTGCAGTCGAACGAGGCGGTCAACAGTTCCCCGATAAATTCGTCCTCTCAGCAGGT
>JAJYKC010000208.1 GCA_021788955.1 Acidobacteriota bacterium | reverse complement strand
GAAGCTTACTCTGGCTTCCGCCGCCAACGGGCTGGACTACATGCTCCGCGACCGCTATAGCGGGCCGTTGGCCGTGGCGATGGGAATCTGTCTGCTGGTGCTTCTGATCTCCTGCGTCAACCTGGCGAACTTACTCCTCGCCCGTGGCCTCCGCCGCCGCAGGGACATGGTCGTGAAGCTGGCCATCGGCGCCCCGCGCGGGCTCGTCGCACGCCAACTCGCCATCGAAAGCCTGACGCTGGTATTCCTCGGAGCACTCGCCGGTTTAGCTCTCGCCTACACCGCGGATCGAATGTTACTAAGTCAAATGGACACCGTGCTGATCAACTTCAGCCTTCGCGCTCCGCTCGATGGGCGCGTGCTGGCCTTTGCGGCCGCGGCCATCCTTCTCACCGGCATCGGTTTCGGCGTGCTGCCGGCATGGCGCGGCAGCAATGTCAACTTACTCGACGCCCTCCAGAGCGCGTCCCGCGGCGTCAGGGTTCGAAGCGCATCCGGACGCGTCCTCGTTGCCACACAGATCGCTCTCGCCCTCGCCCTCGTCGCCGCCACGGGCCTGTTCGTTTCTTCGCTCCAGCGGCTACAAAGCGCCGATCTCGGGTTTCGAGTCAGCGGAATCGTCGAGGCGCAACTGTTTCCGCTGCCGAACGGTTACAGCGGCCTGCTCTCCGCCCCTTATTACCAGCGCCTGATGCAGGATGTCGAATCTCTGCCGGGGGTCGAATCGGCTGGCTATTCCAACTTCGCTCCCCTCGGCACAGGCTACTCCCGGCCCGTTGCGCTCACAACCTCCACGCCCGGACAAGGCATTGTGAGTGACGCCTACTGGGTCTCCGATGGCTTCTTCCACACCATGGGCATCCCTCTGCTGGCCGGTCACGACTTTGAGCGGACCGGCGCCGTCCCGACAACCGCCATCGTGAGCCAATCCCTTGCAAATCGCCTGGCGCCCGCCGCAGATGTTGTCGGGCGTCACATCCGATTCGGCACCGACCCGGAGGATCAGGACCTGGAAATCATAGGCGTCGCCGCCGATGCCCGTCTCACAGGCTCCCGCGTGGCCAACCCGCCCATGGTCTATATCAACCTCTGGCAATATTCGCATTCCGCGCAGTACGGAGTGCTGGTGGTGCGCGTGCGCGACATGACTCCCCGCTTCGTCGAATCGCTAAAACGAACGGTCCGCGGCGCGGGCCATGAGTACGTCGAGTACGTTCGGACCCTGAAGCAGCAGCGCGACAATTCGCTCCTCGCCGAGCGCCTCCTCGCCTGGCTGTCCTCTGCCTTCGGGATCCTCGCCCTCGTCCTCGCGGCCACCGGGCTGTTCGGCCTACTCGCCTACGAGGTCGCGGGCCGCACCGGCGAAATCGGAATCCGCATCGCCCTCGGCGCGACGCGCGCCAACATCGCCTGGCTCATTGTCGGCGACGCCCTCCGCCTGGCCACCCTCGGCGCCATCGCCGGAGCCGCCCTCTCGCTTGCCGCCGGCCGCTCCATCGCGACGCTCCTCTACGGCGTTCGCCCCTACGCCCCCGCGCCCCTGCTCTTAGCCACCGCCACACTTCTCGCCACCGCCGCCCTGGCCGCCTGGATCCCCGCACGGCGCGCCTGCCGCATCGAACCCCTCGAAGCGCTCCGCCACGAGTAACTCACGCGCAGCCCTCCCAAAAATCTCCAATAGCGTACCCCCTTGTGGGGGAACCGCGTCACGCATTCCCCGACGCATCCCCGGGGTAACCTGGAAAGGCGTCCACCCCGTCCGAAGGCAACGGTAACGATGCCACAATACCCTGCGCACTGGATTGGAAGTTGGAATCTAACGTCGTTCCTTGCCGTCTGGGGGCGATTCTATCGAGCATCACGGCTGGATGGACACTCTATAGGGACTTCCGCGACAGGGCGAAGGTCAAGCTTACGGCCGAGCTGCGGCGAATCGCGCCAGGTGGCGAAGGAAAGCTGGTGAGCGTCAGGCCGGACCTCTACGTCGTCGTGGCTGCGGTCAACGTAGGCCGCCGCCCCATGAGGTGGGAGGGGCTCGGCGGCTACTCCCTTCGCCCCGTCAACGGCAAGAAAGGCTTCAGTATCCCCACCGATGGCCTGCCGAAACTGCTTGGGGAAATGGAGGCGCACACCGAGTTCACAGAACTCAACGAGCAGTTCGCCGACGGGAACGTGAAGAACCTCCAGATATGGGACGGCGCAGGCGGAGAATGGAGCGTCCCCCGCCGCGACATTAAGAAAATCGTCGCCGACGCCAGAAAGTTCCAAACCAGGCGCGACGGCGTCTGACCGCCGCGCACTCTGCCCTTAATACAACACGCGCGTCCGGATCGTCCCGGGAACCTCGTCCAGCCGCCGCTTCAGCCCCATCGTTACGTTCCCGTCCTCGGCCTCTATGTCGATCACGACATAACCGATCTTGGCGTCTGTCTGCAGGTACTGGCCGGCGACGTTGATCCGCTGTTCCGAGAAAATCGCGTTGATCTGCCCCAGCACGCCTGGCCGGTTCTGATGAATATGCAGCAGCCGGTGCTTGCCGGGATGCTCCGGCAGCGACACTTCGGGAAAATTCACCGCGAACAGCGTTGACCCGTTGTTGCTGTACTTCAGCAGCTTCGCCGAAACCTCCAGCCCGATGTTGTGCTGCGCCTCCTCCGTGCTTCCGCCGATATGCGGCGTCAGTATCACGTTGTCCATCCCGCGCAGCACGCTCTGAAACTCGTCCCCCGCGCCCTTCGGCTCACTCGGGAACACGTCGATCGCCGCCCCGGATAGATGCCCGGAATCGAGCGCTCCCTTCAGCGCGTCGATATCCACCACCGTCCCCCGCGCCGCGTTCAGAAACCGCGCGCCCTTCTTCATCTTGGCGAACTGCTCCACGCCCATCATCCGGAAGGTCTGCGGCGTCTCGGGCACATGCAACGTCACGATATCGGAGGCCTCGAGCATCGCATCGAGCGACGGCATCGGCCGCGCATTCCCCAGCGCCAGCTTCGTCTCGATGTCGTAGTAAATGACCTGCAGCCCCAGCGCCTCGGCCAGCACGCCCACCTGCGTCCCGATGTGCCCGTACCCGACGATGCCCATCGTCTTGCCGCGAACTTCGTGCGAGCCGACCGCGGTCTTCACCCAACCGCCGCGATGCGCCGCCGCGTTCCGCTCCGGGATCCCGCGCATCAGCAGAATCGTCTCGGCCAGCACCAGTTCCGCCACGCTGCGGGTATTGGAAAACGGAGCGTTGAACACCGGCACCCCGCGCTCCCGCGCCGCCTCGAGATCCACCTGGTTCGTCCCGATGCAGAAACACCCCACGGCCGTCAGCTTCGGCGCATGCTCGAACACCTTCGCGGTGAGATGCGTCGCCGACCGGATCCCGATGAAATGCGCGTGCGCCACCGCCTCCAGCAGCCGCCCCTCGCCGAGCGACTTCGGATGATAGTCGATGTCCGTATATCCATCGGCGCGAAACGTCTCCACCGCGGCCGGATGAATGCCTTCCAAAAGCAGAATCTTGATTTTGCTCTTATCGAGCGAGTTCTTGGTCATGAAAACCTGGAGGAACTTTCATGATACCGGCCCCGACGCGCCCGCCCCAAGCGCCGCTCCCTGCATGGTTTACAAATCCTTCAAAAAACGACACTAAACTTAGCAAATTACAGTCTTCTTAAACCCATCCGGAACCACCGCCCAAGGCCCGACGCCCGTCAAGCACCGCCTCCAGGCTCGCCACCAGCTTCGCCCGGCTTTCCGCCGAAAGCTGATCGAGGTTCCGCTGCCGCCACTCGACAGCGGGCAACTTCCGCACACCCGCCACGCCCAACAACTCCCACTCCGGGTCGCCGCGAAGCCCTCCGCAGAGGGATTTCGGCTATCCACGATCGAAGCGCAGCGCCGAGGATGAAACATCACTCCTACTCATGAAGTCGAACCTGCGGTGTAAATGCCTAATACCCCTTCGCAGTGATTCTGTGCCAGAGCTCATCGACTTGGTTGCGATACTCCGCCTCTGTCACGCCGTAATGCCGAACACCAGGATGCTTGATTTGGTCAATCATTCGCTCGCCACCCGCACCGTCCAGGATCTTGCTACCCTCTTTCCACGGATCACGGCCCACGAATAGTATGAGACTGGCCTTCACTTCCCGAAGTTCGGTTCGCAGCTTTCTGCGCCAATAGTCCTGGGGCACGCCGTCCTTCCAGACATCGGTAACGTAAAAGCGTTGGTAGAGAGATCGGCGGTTTTTTCGGTGCACGGGGTGCATATTGAACTTGCCGAAAAGAATCCCTTGGTTGGATCCCGGTTCAAAAGCCCAACTGCGAAAGATCCGGCGATGTTGATCAATCGCATCTGTCACCGTCTGGCATGGCTTCCACCGGTCCTCTGTGTAGCTAACGGACGGATCTTGCAAGACGAATAGCACCTCATACTCCTCACCCGGCCCTAATTCGCCCCCATAGAGCGCTGGTAGCAAGTACGGCGTGGAGTGAGCGGTGGCGCGCTCTCTGTAGATCTCGCTCGCAAAGTTGACAAAGTTAAAGACCGCTGAACTGCATGGACACGCAGCATTCGGCTGTGTCGGAGCACCGCAGTTAGAGCAGATCATAGGCCAACGGTAGCATACCGTTCCAGAAGTCTGGCCTACGCTCCGTAGGGCTTACAAACTACCCAAATGACCACTCCTCGGAGAGCAAACTGCCTCTTTATCTAAGCCTCGCGGAACCGCCGCCCGCCGAGGCGCCGCCCGACTCACTGACCGCGAACACTTGAAACCTGCGTCTCAGCGCATCCATCGGAACGCCTTTGGGACCATCCACAGGCCGCACCACATCCTGCCATTCGATCTCGCGCACTATTCAACCAACCGCCTCAGAAGTTCAGGATTAGATCCACCCAGGCCCGCCGCGGCGCTCCCGGGGCGAAAAACGTAACGCTCTGCGCCGGAGCGCTTCCCGCGTAGGGACCTTCGGCATAGGCCGGAAACGGCATCGTCTCGACGGTGCCCTGCGCCGTGTACGCGGTGTTCGCTAACTGGGCGGCCGTGTAGTAATGCCGGTCGAAAAGGTTGTCGATCTGAACGCCGAGTTGCAGCCGCTTCGTGAAATCGTAGTGCGCGCGGAAATTCGTTACCGCATAGCCCGGCGAGACACCCGGCCCCAGATAGTAGACGCCGTCCGGCTGGTACGCATTGTTCTCGTTGCCGCGCGCGTACGAGCTCGAAATCGCGATCTCATCTAAGTCGAACGCCAGTTTCTTCGTCGCCTGATACACCAGCCACGCCTTTCCCGTGTGCTTCGGAATCAGCGGAATCCGGTCCCCCGGATGCACGTAGATGTTGCCGTTCAACCCGGGGTATCCCGCGAGCGCGCTGTCGCTCGAGTTGTTCGCTTGCCCGTTCACCGCCTCCGTGCTCTGGTAGGTGGCCGACAGAAACGTGTAATCGAGCCCCCATGTCACACTCCCGATGCGCCCGCCCACATCCGCATCGAACCCCTCGCGCAGCGTTTTGGCAAAGTTCTGAAAATATCCGGTCCCCAGCAGCACCGACGACACAAAGAGAATGTCGTTGTGATTCTCGCCCCGGAACGCGCCGACGTTCCAGTTGAGATTCCGCGCGAGGGGAACTTCCGGCGTGCCGCGCACGCCCACCTCCCACGAATCGTTTACCACCTGCCGTAACGGCGGATCCGAGGAAAACGCATTCGGCAGAGAACACGGGTTGGCCGGGTCCGCGCAGCCCAGTTCG
>JAJYKC010000207.1 GCA_021788955.1 Acidobacteriota bacterium | reverse complement strand
TGGGCTCGGCCCTGATTTCCGGTCTGCCGCCCGCGTTTCCGTTGGCGCGGCGAAGACTGGCGGACGTGCTGAAAGAAGGAGGAAGGGGCGAGACACAGAGCGGGTACGCGCGGCGCCTCTCCGGGCTGCTGGTGATGAGCGAAGTGGGGCTGGCGCTGGCGGCTCTGGTGACGCTGGGACTGTTTCTGAGGAGCCTCTATGGGCTCAAGAACACGCCGGCCGGTTTCGATGCCCGGAACGTGACGGTTTGCCGCCTGTTTCTTTCCACGAATAACTACAGCGCAAGCCAGGAGCAGCAGTTCTCGCGGGATCTTCGCGCGCGCCTGCTTGCGGCGCCGGGGGTGACAGACGCGGCGTATTCCGACACGATTCCGCTGGGCTTCGGGCTCGGGAAGTGGACCAACGTCAAGGTGGAAGGGTACGCGCCAAGGCCGGGCGAGAAGCTGGACTTGCATCACGCTTCGGTGTCGCCCGGCTACTTCGGCCTGCTGAAAGTGCCGCTTCTCGCCGGACGCGATTTCCGGACCGAGGACAACGACAAGGCGCCTCGTGTCATGATCGTCAACGAATTTTTCGCGCGGCGCTTTTTCGGCGGACGCGATCCCGTGGGGCGCCGCGTGCAGGTTTTCGGCAAGCCGTTCACGATCGTGGGCATGGTGAAGGACAGCAAGTATCTCAGCTTGTCGGAAGCGCCCCAGCCGTACTTCTATATGCCGTTCGACCAGGAACACGACGGCAGCGGCGAAGGCGGCGTGGCGCTCTATGCGCGCACCGGCGGCGATGCGCGCGGCTTTATCCCCGTCCTTCGCCGCGAGATGTCGGCGATCGATCCAGACTCGGCCGGCCTGACGGCGATGCCCCTGCCGGATTACATCTCGGCCGCGTGGTTCGGTCCGCGGCTGGCGTCGTTGTTCCTCGGGGTTCTCGGCACGATCTCCCTCCTGCTGGCCGGCGTCGGTCTTTACGGAGTCATGGCCTACGCGGTGAGCCAGCGGACGCGGGAGATCGGCATCCGGATGGCGCTGGGGGCAAAGACGGAAGGCGTGCTCGCGATGGTTATGCGGCGAGGCTTGCGGCTGACCGTGGCGGGAATTGCCGCCGGGCTTGCCGTCTCACTCGCCGCGGCCCCGCGGATCTCGCCGTTGCTATATGGGGTAAGTCCGGCGGACCCGGTGAGCATCGCGGGCGCGGCGCTGTTTCTGATTGCGGTTGGCGCGCTGGCCAGCCTGATTCCGGCGTTGCGGGCGACCCGGGTTGACCCGATCGTCGCGCTTCGGCAGGAGTGAGGAGCCGCGCTATTCGAGGACCCGTTGGAACTCGCCGACGATGCGGTACTTTTCGCCGTCCGGATCGAGGTCCCACGAAGGATACTCCGGGTTCAGCGACTCCAGCCGGATCCGCGTGTGCCGCCAGCTTCCCTCTTCCGCTGGCGCCTTCTCGCTCACATAGCGCTTCACCGTGTACCGGTTCACCCCGCCCGAAGTCGTATCCTCCACCAGCACCAGCCGCCCCTGCCGCGACCCTGTCACCCCATGCCGGAACACGCACAGGCTGCCATCCGGAATCAGCGGCTCCATCGAGTGCCCCTGAATCCGCGCAACGAAGAGGTCCGGCGTGACGCGCAGGTCCTCCGGGGCTTCCACCCAACCTTCGGCGGTGACGTCTTCGTTTTCCAGGAACTTCCCCGCCGCCACCCGCAGCGTGTATTTTGGCAGGTGGGTGCGGAATTCGAGCACGTTCGACGGGACGTGCCGGCGGTAAAGGCGGTTCAGCGTCCGCCCATAATCGTCCACCAGCGCGCTGTCAAACTCAGTGATCTGAACCGTGCCGGAAACGTTCGTCTGCAGCCAGGCAAGCAGTTCCCGGGCCCCCATTTCCCTGGCCTTTGCGGCCAGGTCTTCGGCCAGTAACTCGAGCACTTCGGCGTCTTCTTCGGTGCCCATTTCCAGCCAGTCCCGCCGGAAACGGATGTGCAGCATATCGGTGGAAGCATCCTCGAGCAGCACGCCCACGTTTTCGGCGCCGCGCCCCGGCAACTCCACGCGAACCACCGCGTAGCGCGCACTCCGCGTGGCCACCAGCGGGCCGGTCATAGGATGCAGGTATCCTCCCAATCTCGCTTATC
Source organism: Acidobacteriota bacterium (assembly GCA_021788955.1). Next base: position 3,638 of record JAJYKC010000207.1, on the reverse strand, counting down.
GGTTAGGGGGCGTAAGGGTAATAACCCTTTCGTGCCCGTACCCGCATGTTCGGATAGTCCACCACCACGTCGATCTTCCGGAACACCCGCTTTTTGGGGTCGTCGGCGGAAATTGCCGGCGTGTACCGCAGAATGTACTGCGTCGTCACCTCGCCCGCCACGTCCGTAATCGCCCGGAACATGCCCTGCGCCAGCTCCGACGAGTACCCGCCGCTGCCGAAAGCGAACTTGTAATTCCCCTCGTCCATCGGCGTCGAAAGGTAACCCGATATGTCGTCGTACACCTTCTGCAGCGGACTCACCACGCGCCCGCCGGTCTCCTCCGCCAGCCGCAGCAGGTTCCGCTCGTCCGGTGTGATGTCGCCGAAGGCCACCGTGCTCACCCCGTACACCGTCACAAGCTGCCTTTGGCACAACTCCAGCACCTGGTCCAGCGTCCGCTTGCTCGCGTTGTCGTGCCCGTCGCTGATGATCACCAGGATGCGGCGCGGCTCGATCGGTTCGCCCTTCACCTGCCGGTGCTTGGTCAGCGCCATGTAAACCGCGTCGTACAGCGACGCCCCGCCCGCCGGCTTCAACTGCCGGATCTTTTCGGCGATCGCGTCTCCGTCGTTGGTCGTGTCGATCAGCAGCTCCGGCTCGTTCGTATACGTGATGAGAAACCCGCTGAACTTCGGATCGCCCGGCAGCAGCGTCAACGCCAGCTCGGAGGCCGACTGCTGGTAGTGCTTCCACTGCAGCCGCGACGCGTTGCTCATGTCGATGACGAAGCCGACCACCACGGGCTGATTCCGGTCCCGGTTGAAGTACTGGATCGTCTGCTCCTTGCCCTCGTCCAGGATCTTGAAATCCTTCTCGTCCAGGTTCGAAACGAAGCGCCCGTGGTCGTCGGTCACCGTCACCGGCACCACGACCTCGTTCACCTGAACCTTGATGTTGTTGCTGCCGCCCTCTTTCGGCGGCTCGGCCTGCTGAGCCTTGGGCTGCACCACCTTCGCCGTCTCCGGCTTGGCGGGCGTGTTCTGTTGGGCCCGCGTGGAAACAGCGCCAAGGCCCGCCGCCAGGGCCAGAAATGCAAAAGACGAACGGAGTTGCATGGACAAATGCCTGAATTCGATTATAGCCGCGCTCGCGCCGGAATTCGCCGCGCCGCGAAAAACTTCGCCGGCGCCTACCGCTCCACCCGACCCGACCCCGCGCCCTTGGCCAGCGCTTCCACCTCCTGCCGCGTAAACCGGTTAAAATCCCCCGGGATCGAATGCTTCAGGCACGACGCCGCTACCGCGAACTCCAGCGCTTCCCGCGGCCCGGAAAGCTCCTGCAGCCCGAAGATCAGGCCGCCGGCGAAGCTATCGCCGCCTCCTACCCGGTCCACAATATGCGTCACCTCATAATGCCGGCTCAGCAGAAACTCGTCCCGCGTATGTAGACACGCCGACCAACCGTTGTGGCTCGCGCTATGGCTCTCCCGCAGCGTGATGGCGAGCATCCGCAGGTTCGGATACGCATTCAGCACGTCCTCCGCCAGCCGCCGGTAATGCTCCGGATCCAGCTTCCCCGCGTGCACGTCGCTCTGCGCCGCAATTCCCAGTGCCGCCTGGCAGTCCTCCTCGTTTGCCACTCCCACATCGGTCAACGCAAACAGCGCCGGCATCACCTCCCTCGCCTTCTTCCCGTACCTCCACAAATTCTTTCGGAAATTCAAATCGCAGGAAACCGTCGCCCCCCGCTTCCGCGCCGCCCGCATCGCCTCCAGCGACAACTCAGCCGCGCTCTCGCTCAACGCCGGCGTGATCCCCGTAATGTGGAACCACGTCGCCCCATCGAGCGCCTTCTCCCAGTCCACCGCTCCCGGCCCGGCCAGCGAAATGGAACTGTGATCCCGGTCGTATACCACCTTCGATGGCCGCTGGTTCGCCCCCGGCTCGACAAAGTAGATCCCGAACCGCCCCGGCGCCGCCAGCACAAAGCTGTCGTCCACCCCGAACCGACGCAACTCCCCGCGAAACGCGCTCGTAATCGGGTTATCCGGCAGAAGTGTCACGAACCGGCTCCGCGCCCCGAACCCGGCCAGCGCCACCGCCACGTTCGCTTCCCCTCCGCCAAACGTCGCCTGAAACATCGGCGACTGCAGAAACCGCTCAAATCCCGGCGGCGCCAGCCGCAGCATGATTTCCCCGAACGTCACGGTGAGAGGCATAACTTCCGATTGTAGGTCAGAGGCGCGGCGGGACGTTTCGCCGGACCTACTTCTCGGCCACAACCACCCGGAAATATGTTGGCGCCAGATCGTGCAGCTTGTTCGAGCGATACCCCGCCGCCTGCAACAGCCGCTGGTATGCGGCGTACGTGTACGCATCGCCGCCCTGCGTCGTCGCCAGCATCATCAGGCTGAACTGGGCCGGAACCCGCGGCGAGACGAGATCGTCGTTGGGGATAAACTCCAGGATCGCCAGGCGCCCGCCGTCGTTGAGCGATGCGTGAATCTTGCCCAGGAACGCCTCGATCGTGGCCGGGTCGAAATGGTGCAGGAAATTCGGCAGCAGCACCAGGTCATAGTCCGTTCCGAGCTCTACCTCGAAGGCGTTGCCCTCGATCTTCCGGAACCGGCCCTCGAGTCCCGCCGCTCGCGCGTTCTCCTCCGCCAATGCCAGCACGTTCGGCCAATCCAGAGCCACGATCTCCGCCCGCGGGTTCCGCTTCCCGGCCGCAATGCCGTAAAGCCCGTGACCGGCAGCGATGTCCAGCACTTTCAAACGCTCCTTCGCGCCGTCCACTAACAGTCCGGCCAGCAACTCCGCCGGATACGCCATCAGCGGCGCCATCGCTCGCGCGAACTTCACCCATACCGGATGGTCCGGTGCAACGACGCTCTCCTTCGGCTCCGCTCCGCCTTCGCGCACCGCCGCGGCGAGATTCGCGAACGGTTCCACCTGCGGCGGCGCCAGCAGAAATTCCACCGCCGAGCCCATATAGGCCGGCGACGAACTGGTCAGAAATAAGGCCGTGTCCGCTGTAAGGCCGTAGCGCCCGTCATCCTTTGCCAAAAGCCCGTACACCGTCAGGGCATCGCAAAGAATACGTGTCCCCTTTTCGGACGCCCCGATGTGGCGCGCGAGCTTCACGGCGGTGTCCGCGCCGCCGGCGATGCCGGTAAACACGTCGAGTTCGAGCGCGGCCTTTACTGCGCTGCTGCGCTGGAATCCATGAATCGTCTCGAAGATCAACTCAAGCGAGGGTGCGTGCGCCACATGTGGTTGTGCCATAGTCCGTTGTCCCCTAGTACAAGATCGACGGGATCCACGCTCCCGCCGGCTCGTTATACAGCCCCATCGTCATCAATGTGTTCGGCTGCACCACCCGAAGTCCGTTCTCCAGGCACCAGCGGAACAACGTTGCGTTGCGCACCGGCACCTGGATTCCGGGGCCGAAAAATCCTTCCGCGGCCCCGACCAAGGCCTGCATGTCCTGGTTCGATTCCCCCACGGCGTGCCCGAAATATCCGAGCCCGGTGGTGTACCCGGTAATTCGCCCGTGCCGCTCCACGACCTTGGCCTGTTCATGGTGAATCGCATCCTGCACTTCCCCCGCGCGGTTGTGTCCGTGCACGCGCTCGCACAGCCGGTTGCACGCGGCGG
>JAJYKC010000206.1 GCA_021788955.1 Acidobacteriota bacterium | reverse complement strand
ATGAACCGCTGCCCATCCTTGATCTGTTCATCGATTGCCGGCTCATACCGCGTCAGCAGTTACCCCTCGGCGTCTCGACCGCATTCAGAACACCACCCTTCTTCACCTTCAGTCGCGCCAGCATTTTCTCCGGAATCACAGCCCCCGTCGAACTGCCAATCGTCGTGAGTTTGATGGTCGTCATCGCGAGATCCTCCGGTATTTCTATCGCCATTATAATGACCGGTCCACGCTCTCCGCGAAGGCCTCGAAGCTGAGTCCTACTTCGTCTCCCTCGACCCCACCCGCGCCGGGCCGCCCCCTCGGCCTCGTCGCCGGCCCCCCTCGCCCACGGCGACGCCATCTTCGGCCTCATCCTTCCCGCCGAGTCATGCGATAGCATCACGTCATGACCCGCCGCGATCTCTCCGCTCTCCTTCCCTTCCTAGGCCTCCTCGATGCCGCCCCCGCCGGCGCGCAATCCGGCAAGCCCGTCCTACCCCTCGAACTCCACTCTGGCGTCTTCGAATACGACAAACTCCCCGTCCGCTACTCGTCCGGCGGCGCCGCCACCCGCCCCGTCCTCCACGGCCGCCTCCCCACCGGCGAAGTCATCGAACTCCACGAAACCACCCTCCTCCCCGGCCAGATGCCCCACCCCGCCCACCGCCATCGCCACACCGAACTCATGCTCGTCCGCGAAGGAACCCTCGAGTTCATCCTCGAAGGCAAATCCGAGCACTTCGGCCCCGGCGGTGTCGCCTACGCCGCCTCCGGCGAATTCCACGGCCTCCGCAACGCCGGTACAACCCCCGCCAACTACTTCGTCATCGCCATCGGAACCGACCCCAACCCCGCCTGACCGCCCCGCTCTCCTCACCCAGCCCACGCTATTTCACCCCAGCATCGCTGACGACGGATCAGCCCCTGCCCCTGTCACCCCGCCGCCCAAAACTGTAAACCATGTGAGTGGACTGAACCGTAAAGGATGTGTCCGTCCGTACATTCGCGAGCCAGCGTGCCCGGCCCGATCACGCCGGCCGTCGAAGTGGCGGCGTGATAGCGTACTCGACCGACATCGGTTCGGCTATCCGTTTGGATGCGTTTAGAATCTCAAGGCTCACCACGTTGCCGTCGCCATCGTAATCCAGAATGACGCCGGGCTTGTCCTGGTCGCTCTCCGCAACCGGTGCGTCGCTCAGCACCACGCTGAGAACGTCTACCTCGGGATCGTATACCACTTTCATTCGGCGCTCCAGTATTTCTCGATCTTGCTGGTCCTGTAAGCCGTCACGACCAAGGGCGGCGTATGCTCCTCCGCCGGTACGACCCGCAGCAAAAATATTTTCCCATCTTCGAATCGCAGCCGCGGCTGATACACACAGGTGCCCGCGGCGCCCTCCGGCAGACACTGTTCGGGTGCGTCGAGGACGCATCGCACGAGCTTCAAAGGGATGCCACGACGACCCATCTCCCATTCCGCGTGCCGCGACAACCGGAACTCCATCCCTACATCTCTCCGCGGAAGGCGCGGTCAACGGACTCGACTCCGCCACGCGATGAGGCTCCGTTTCCCAACCGGCAGCATGGAGTTCGCGAAGGAGGAACCGCATCTATCGGCCTCATTGGGAATGAATCGCCTAAAGTCAGGGAGCGCACCGTCCCGAATAAGCCGTTATACCTGCATTGATTCATGCGCCGCAACCTAATAGCAGCTCAACCGAACGCCGCTTCCCAGGCGCTGCTCCAATCCTTTCTCCAGCCGCGCAACTGCCGTCCCGCCTACCCCCGCCACCCGGTTCCCCGCGTCATAGTTCCATCTCACCGCCCGCCCCGTCGGATACCTCATCTGCGTCATCCCATGCGCCAGATTGTACCCATAGCTCAAGCCGTACGTCTGCCCATTCGTCGTCTGCGCGCTCGCCAGCACATCATCGAGCGCCGTACTGCGAATATCGCGCAACACAGTACCATACTGATTGAAGGCTGTCCCCGTGAACGTTCCGAGCAGCACTGTCACTACTGCACCCCGCGCCTAAGGAAGAGACATGGATACGGACCGCGAACACGCCCAGCAGTTATTGAATCTCCTCGCGCCGGACCATGTCGCCGCCGTCGTGCACGTCATGGAAGTGATGCTCGACCCGCTTACACGCAAGCTCGCCAACGCACCGCCTGAAGACGAAGACATCACCGGCGAGGAACAGCGCGCCGCCGCAGAAGCTACCGAATGGCCGAAACACAACCAGCCCATTTCGCACGAAGAGGTCCTCGCCGAGCTCGGCCTCACCATGGCCGGCTGGGAACGAATGGGCGCGACGCCGCTCCCTGACAAGCCGCATGACTCAAGCCACGAATAGCCGCGGCTAAAGCGCAAATGGCGAAAAAGATCGTCTGGACCAGTCGAGCCAAAGCCGCCCTTCGCGCCATCGACCGCGAAACCGCCCTCGTTCTCCTCCATGGCCTGGCCCGCTTTATCTCAACCGGAGAGGGCGACGTAAAGCGCCTGCAATAAATCGACCTGCCCGAGCTTCGCCTTCGCCTTGGCGATTACCGCGTCCGCTTCCGCGACCTCGGCGACCCCCATCGAGATCCTCCACGTTCAGCATCGCAAGCAAGCCTACCGCTGAAACGCCCGGTCACCCGGCCAGCCCTCCGCCCCTGTAATGCCCCCCAATCCTGAACAAATCGTCAGACTCCCGTCAGAAAATCTTAAGTAGCGCCACCCCCCGCCGTTATAAGAAAGGAACGAGAAGTAACACCATGCCGAGCCACCTCCTCGCCCTAACTCGCCGCATCTCCTCCCCGCCTCCCTCACCGCCGCCGGCCTCACCCTCTCCGCCTGCGCCCCAGCCTCCCAGCAGCCCTCCAACCCCGCCCCCACCGGACCCGCCGATCTCACCCTCCGCATCGGCCCCGTCCTCGCCAACATCGCCAAGGACCACACCATCCCCGCCCTCGGCTACAACGGCGCCGCCGAAGAAAAAAGCCTCCCCGTCCCCGCCCACGGCCATCTCCGCTACCGCCTCACCCGCGGCACTTAAACCGGCCAGTTCGCCTTCGTCTAAATCGAACCCAAAGAAAACCCCGCCCGCTACGATCAGGAAGTCTTCCTCGCCACCCACGAGTGGGAACCCTTCTTCACTTCGGCGGAAGAAGAAGACCAGCCCGAACTCCCCCCGCCCCCGGCCTCAAGCCCGACCCCAAAGCCAACGGCTGGGAAATCGGCTACCAGCGCTTCACCATCAATGGCAAAGGCCTGGGCTCGGGCGATCCCATCCGCGTCCGCGAACGCCAGCGCGTCCTCTTTCACATCCTCAACGCAAGCGCCACCGAAAACATCCAACTCGCCCTCCCCGGCCATCGCTTTGAAATCGTGGCCCTCGACGGCAACCCCGTCCCCAAACCCCAACTCGTCGACGTCCTCGAACTCGGCACCGCCGAACGTATCTCCGCCGTCGTCGAAATGAACAATCCCCGGCGTCTGGGTCCTCGGCGCCCCGCGCGATGACGACCGCGGCAACGGCCTCGGCATAGTCGTCGAATACGGGAACAAATCCGCTCCTCCGGAAGACCCCCCTCGTCTTCGGCAAAATCAACGGAGGCGCCGGCGGCTTCAACCGCTGGACCATCAACGGAGCCAGTTACTCCGCCTCCGCCCCTCCTCACCATGGCCTCCGCTACCACCTGACCTCTCAAAACCACACCGAAGACACCCACGCCGTTCACTTACATCGCAACAGTTTCAAGTTAGTAAGTATCAACGGCAGTCATCCTCTTCCACTGCCAGTAGCAATTTCACATTGACTAAGGATTCAAACTCCTGTTCGCTGTCGTGTAAGTTCGCGGCCGTCGTCTTCGCCGGACTTACTCTCGCCGCCCAAAGCCCTCCGCCCTCCGGCAACTTCCGGGGCCTCCGCAACCCCGGCGCCACCCACGCCTGACCGCCGCCCTGGACCCGGCCAGATGGAAGGTTAAGTGACCTCCGAGGCCGGAAATCGCCCGCGGACTCTGTACATCTGTAGCGTTACCGGTAACGTTATCAGTCGTCGTTTCATGCAGCGTTTCCCTTTCCCTCGCGCCCGTTTCTCCACCTGGGTTCTGCCCGCTCCCAGACACGCGTTTTGAGAGGCTCGCGGTTCGGCCCCAACCGCCGGCGCGGGCCGTCAAAGGCGAGAGGCCCTCGCGGAAGCGCGGTGGGGTCGCATATACTCTTTTTGATGGATTCACAGAACACTCCTGCCGGTGCTCCGCCGACACGCCGCGGCTTTATGGAAATCGCCATCGTGGCGATGAACGCCCTGATCGGTGCGGCACTCGCGATACCCGCGGTCCTTTACCTGGTTATTCCTTCGCACGGGCGCAAACGATCGCCGTGGACCGACGCCGGCGACCTTTCGGGTCTGGCGCCCGGAAAGCCGAAGGAACTCGAATTTATGCGCCGGCGCGTGGACGGCTGGAAAGCATCGACCGAAAAATCAACAGCCTGGGTGGTTCGCGAGACGAACGGCAAGCTCGTTGCGTATGCGCCGATGTGCACGCACCTGGGCTGCGCCTACCACTGGGACGACGGCAAGGACCAGTTCGTGTGCCCGTGTCACGGGTCGTATTTTTCGGTTGATGGCCAAGTGATCTCCGGACCGGCGCCGCGGCCGCTGGACCGGTACGCGGTGAAACTGGAGGGGACGAGGATCTGGTTGGGGCCGCTGGAAAAATCGAACGAGGAGCACGCGTGAGCATCGTCCGCAACGTCACTCACTGGCTGGAGGAGCGCACGGGCCTCGCCTCCGCGGTTCACCATTTTCTGTATGAAGAAATTCCGCCTTCGAGCGGGTGGCACCAGGTGTTCGGCAGCCTGGCGCTGTTCTTGTTTTTGACGCAGGTATTCACCGGGATTCTGCTGGCGATCAACTACGCGCCGACGCCCGGCGAGGCGTATCACAGCCTCAGTTACATCGTGAACGAGTTGACGGCAGGGCGGATGATCCGCGGACTGCATCACTGGGGCGCGAGCATGATGATCGTCGTGGTGATTCTGCACCTGACGCAGGTGTTTCTCTACGGCGCGTACAAGAAGCCGCGGGAAGGCACGTGGATGGTGGGCGTGGTGCTGCTGACGATCGTGCTGGGCTTCGGGCTTTCGGGCTACCTGCTGCCGTGGGACAACCGGGCGTACTGGGGCACGATTGTGACCACGCAGATCGCCGGGCAGGCGCCGATCCTGGGGCCGTATATTCAGAGACTTATGGGCGCGGAGAACGGCGTGGGGGCGGTGACGTTTGCGCGATTTTACAGCGCGCATGTGCTGATGCTGCCGCCGCTGACGATCATTCTCATCGGGTTGCATCTGTACCTGGTGCGGAAGCACGGCGTGGCGCCGGAGGCGATAGAACATGGACCGAAGAAAATGTTTTATCCGGGCCAAATTTTCAAGGACACGGTGGCGATTTTTATCGCGTTCGCGGTCCTGTTCACGATGGCGGTGACGCTGCAGGTGCCGCTGGAGCCGATCGCGGATCCGACGAACACGTCCTATATTCCGCGGCCGGAGTGGTATTTTCTGTTTCTGTTCCAGACGCTGAAGTTTTTCAAGGGGTCGCTGGAGCCGATCGGGAGCGTGTTTTTGCCGAACCTCACGCTGCTGGTGCTGATGTTCACGCCATTTATCGACCGGGGTCCGCTGCGGCGGTTGCGGGAGCGGAAGGTGGGTTGGTTTCTGGTGATCGGCGGGACGGTGGCGTGGACGGGTTTGACGACGGCGGCGGTGCTGACGACGCCGAAGCAGTCC
>JAJYKC010000205.1 GCA_021788955.1 Acidobacteriota bacterium | reverse complement strand
ATCTTGTACCGAGCATCGATCCAAGCACGCCGATCCGCCTGATCCCGCGGATGCACGACTGGGTGAACAACGACTATCCGGGCACGAAGCTCGCCATAACCGAGTACAACTGGGGAGCGCTCGACGACATCACGGGCGCGCTCGCCGAAGCCGACATCCTCGGCATCTTCGGCCGCGAAGGTCTCGATCTTGGCGCACTGTGGGGACCACCCAGCGCCGGCCAACCCGGCGTCTTCGCCTTCGAGATTTTCAATAACTACGACGGAGCGGGCGGCGCCTTCGGCGATACCAGCGTCTCAGCCGCCAGCAGCAATCCGGATGTGCTGTCCATCTTCGCCGCACAGCGCTCCGACCTTGCGCTCACGATCCTGGTCATTAACAAGACGGCAAGTCCGGTCACCAATCCAATTCCGATCGCGAATTTTCCAAGCGCCGGCGTCGCGCACGTGTATCAGTACAGCGCGGCGGATCTAAGTAAGATCGTCGAATTGCCGGACACGATGCTCAGCGGAGAGACAATTCCCGGATCGTTTCCCGCCTATTCCATGACGCTGTTTGTCATTCCCGCCGCCAACAGCCAGTTCACTACGCCGGCGCCGGTCGTCAATGCCGTAGTCAACGCGGCATCCTACGCAAGCGGCATCGCGCCGGGCGAGATGGTCACGCTGTTCGGCTCCGGGTTGGGCCCTGCGCAACTGCAGCCGTTGGCCCTCGATGCAAACGGCCTGCTCAGCACTGAAGTCGCCGGCACGCGAATCCTGTTCGACGGGATTCCCGCGCCGATCATTTACGTCTCATCCCTGCAGGCGGCCGCAATGGCCCCGTATTTCATCGCCAACCTACAGACAGTTCACGTAGAGGTTGAATATCAGTCGCACCGCTCGGCCGCGTTTTCAGCGCCCGTCGTCGCCGCCGCCCCAGGCATCTTCACGCGTAACGAACAAGGCGCCGGACAAGCGTCAATTCTGAATCAGGATGGCCACACCGCGAACTCGGCCGCGACGCCAGCGCCGGCGGGTTCCATCGTGTCGCTCTTCCTCACCGGAGAAGGCCAAACTACACCGTCGGGTTTCGACGGCAAACTCGCCGCCTCGATTCTGCCGAAACCGCTCTTGCCCGTCTCCGTCACCATCGGTGGACTTCCCGCCGAGGTGGACTACGCCGGCGCCGCGCCGGATATGGTCGCCGGAATGATGCAGGTGAACGCGCGTATACCTTCGGGAGTCGCGCCAGGCCCCGCAGTCAGCGTCACGGTCACCGTCGGCACGGCCGCCACGGCGAACAACGTCACCCTCGCAGTTTCCTCACCGTAATCCGCAACGCCGGTGATAGCATGGACGGCTGCCATGAACTTATGGATTCGCCGTCTCCACATGTATACCGGACTATTTAACTTTTCCCTGCTCATCGTCTTCGGACTCGCCGGACTCGTCGTCACGGCCGATGCGCCGGACATTTTTGCACCCGGCAATCAACCCGCGGTGTCGACGCAAACCTTCACCGCGCCGCCGTCAGCTTCCGACAAGGAAGTCGGCCAACTCATCGCGAAGTCACTTGCGCCCCCGAATTCCGGCCCTCCTTACGTGCATCGCGATGGCTCGCATCAACTCGTGGCGGACTTCTACGGCCCTGACGGCCTGGTTCGCGCCACGCTGATCGAACCCTCGAACCAACTCCGCGTCCAGACCTACCGCAACAGCATCTGGCGCTTCTTCGATAACGTCCACGCCACCACGATTCGCGACAAATCGACCAGCCCGGTCGTCCGCGCCTGGGCCTGGTACATCGAGTGCGGAATCTGGTCGCTGATTTTCATGACGCTGAGCGGCGTGTGGCTCGGCGTGCGCGTGCGATGGGAGTTTAGCTGGACCCGCGTGGCGCTCGCCGCGGGTGTGATTGTGTTCGCCGCACTCTACTGGATGGAGAGATAAATGCACCACCTGATTCGCAATTCTCATCTGCTTCTCGGCCTCTTCTCCGTCTTCTTCCTGCTCACATATGCCGTCAGCGCCGTGCAGATGGCGCATGGAATCCCGACCGCCTCCGAAACCCATGACGCTTCCGTTACCGCGCCGGCGGGCTTGGTACCGCGCGCTCTCGCCAATTGGCTGATGGACCATCGCGGCTATGAAGGCGAACTCGGTGAAGTAAAGCCCACTCCGAACGGCTCCCGTTTCCGCATAAGTCGAGCGGGCGGCAATGTGCTGGTGACTTACGACCGCGCCAGCGGCCAAGCCACGCTGCACGAGACTTCGCTAGGCTTTCTCGGCATGCTCAACCGCCTCCATCATTTCCACGGCTTGCAGCATGAAACGTGGGCCGGCGCAGCCTGGGGATGGGAGCTTTTTCTCGTTTCCCTGGCGCTGATTCTCATGGGACTCAGCGGCATTTACCTCTGGTTCAAAATCTACAAAGAGCGCGCCGCCGGGACGATTCTGCTCGCCGCGAACCTCGCCATTTCTCTCGTTCTGCTGTGGTCGCTCCGGGCCTGAATGCGCTCGCCGATCCCCGGCCGGTTCGCCCGTGATGGTGGCCGCCCCTGGATTTTGTTACATTTGAGGCTTCGCTCGCGGTTGTTCTGAATGTCTGTCCAGATCCTCGTTCAGGGAAAACTTATCGGCGTCCCGGAGTTCCTCACCGCCCCCGGCGCCGGCGCCCTCAATACGGCCGACGCCGAAAGTCTGCTCGCCGGCCGGTCGCACTGGGTCAGCCTTCTGATGGAAGTGCTGCCGCGCGCGCTGCTGGCCGAACTCGGCCTGTCGAAACTGTTGCTTGGTTCGAGCGGCGCCGCGCAGTTTCTCCTCATCCTGCCCGGCGAGGCGAGGGAGCGCGCAGATGCGTTCCTGCAGACCGCGCGGGAGGCTGTGCGCCGCCGTAGCGCGAACCGGTTAGACCTGCTCTGGGCTGTCACCGAAAACCTCGGCGACTGGACTATCGTACGCAAGCGCCTGAACGACGAATTGCAGCGCAAGGAAAACCTTCCGCTCGCCGCGATGGGAGCGTCGTTCTTTGCCGCTCCCGCCCCCGAACCTCCACCGGATTTCGACCGCTTTTTTATGGACGAAATGGGCCGGCGGCTTCGCGAGGCGCAGAGCGTGGGTTGGTCGCCCGCGGACGCCGCGGAAATGCTGCTCGACGACGGCCGCCATCGCTGGCCTCTTCGCGAAGGTGAAGACGCGATTCCTCTTGCGCGTCAGGCCGCCCTGACGGATGACGGAGATTCAATCGCCACCGCCGCGCATCTCGGACGCCGCGCTGAAGGACGGCCGGTTTGGGGCGTGCTGCGCGGCGACGCCGACGACTTCGGCATCCGGCTGCGCCGCGCTTCTTCCATCGAAGAGCACGTGCATCTCTCGGTGTTGTTCAAACAGTTTTTCGCCGGCGAACTCGAACTGCTGTGCACGATGCCCGGCTTTTGGAACAAGGTCACGCTGTTTTATTCCGGCGGCGACGACTTCGCCGTCTACGGCGCCTGGGACGCGCTGATCCTGCTCGCGCGCGAGGCCCATCGCGTCTTCGAGCGGTTCGCCCAGGAAAACCTGCGGGAGTTTCCCGGCCCCGAAGGCAAGACCATCAGCATGGCGATCGCGCTCGCGCCGGACGATGACGCGCCGCTGGGCGAGGTTTTCCAGTCCGCGGGTGAGAGACTGGAAGTAGCGAAATGTTCGGACAAGGACTGCTGTCACCTGCTCGGCCGGACGATCGAGTGGAAAGAACTGGCCGACGCGGCCGAGTTGAAAGACGACCTCACGCGCATGGTGAATGAATTTGGAATGACGCCGGAGTATTTGCTCGACCTCTGCGCGATCTACCGCGAGACGCGGCGCGGCGGACGGGTTCGCCGTCCGGAGCGGCCCTGGCGCTTCCATCGCCGGCTGCTGCGCGTGTTGACCGGATCCCGATCGCGGGATTTTCAGAAGGCGCGCAATGCGCTGATCGCCAGCCTGGTGGGACGGAACGCCGCCAGTTTCAAGCTTCGGCCCTCGGGCCGCGTGGCGCTCGAGTGGGCGCGGCTGGCGGTAGGCGCGTAGAACGATCGACAAACGGAGAAGCTTATGCCGGAAGGCCAGACTGAACAAACCAACGAAACGCAGGCGCGCCCGCAAGGCCAGCAGGCAAAGCCGCGGGAGAACCGCCCCCCTAGAGAAGGACAGCGGGGGCGAGGCGACGAACGCCGCGACGACCGCAGAGAGGGCCGCGAAGGCGGACAGCGCGGCCGCCCGGAAGGCCCGCCGGAAATCGATCTCGACAAACTGGTGGCCGACAGCCTGTATCTCGACAATCAGGCCCACGCCATCGTAAGTCGCATGCGCGACATGGACTCGGGTACCAAGAGCCAGTTGCGGCGCCTCTATAACGCGGTTCGCCGCGCCTGCCGCGCCCCGGAAAACGAGCGGCAACACCAGTTCGTCATGCTGCGCGCGCGCCTGGCCTACACCATCGCGCGCCATTCGCTGCGCAGCCTCGACACACTGGAGCGGCTGCTGCTCAACGTCACGCGGAAAAACGAGCCGCGGGGCTACGAGCGCTTTAAGGATCTGTTCGAGGCCATCGTCGCCTACAACGAGTAGTCGTTCACTGCCGAAGGGAACGTTCATGAGTTCGCATACCGCACAAACTGAGCTGAAGCTCATCGGAAAACTGATACTGGAAGGCGACCTGGATTGCCGGACCGGATTGCACATCGGGGCAGGGAAGGGGTCGCTCGAAATCGGCGGCGCCGATAACCCCGTCGTCAAAGACGCCTTTGGCCTGCCCTACGTGCCGGGCAGCACCCTGCGCGGACGCCTGCGCTCCCTGCTCGAACAGGCCAGCGGCCTCGCCGTGCCATCGGAACTGGTCTATCTTTCCCGCCGCAAAGGCCAGGAGGTCCGCATGACGACATCTGCATCCTGTTCGGCAGGAATCCGGGACGTCTGGATCGCGTCACCGGCGGCGAGCCGATCGAAGGAGCCTCGGCCAGTCCGGCGCGGCTCACCGTCTACGATGCCCCTCTGGTTCCTGAAAGCATCACCGCCCAGATGCGGGAGAACCTCGACGACGAGTTGACCGAAGTCAAGAGCGAGAACGCGATAGACCGCATCACCTCGCAGGCGAATCCCCGTACGCTCGAACGCGTGCCCGCCGGAGCCCGGTTCCATTTCCGCCTCGTGCTCGACGTCCTTTGCGAGGAGGACCGGCCGCTGCTGGCGCGTGTGGTTGAAGGCCTGCGCCTGCTCGAAGACGATACGCTCGGCGGCGGGGGCTCCCGCGGCAGCGGACGCGTAGCTTTTTCCGGCCTGCGCCTGGTGTGGCGCGGCCGCGATTTCTACGCCGCCGGCGCCGAGGAAAAGGAACTGCTCGCCTCCGGCCCTCTTTCCGCCCTGCAAGCGTTGGTGACAGGCGGCGAGTTTGCCGCCTCGCTCGCCTGAAGACCATGAGCCCGGGTTTTCTCGTCAAACTGAAGCCCGATGGGCCGTGGCGGATCGGCCCCGACACCGGGGACGCGCATCGCACCGGTCAGATCCTGCACAGCGACGCCATCTATTCCGCCGTCACGCAAGCCATGGCGCGCCTCGGTGAGCTCGATGCCTGGATAGCAGCGACGGCCGCAAATCCCGGCGGAGCCGAAGTGTGCTTCAGCTCCTGTTATCCGTTCCATCGCGACACGCTGCTGGTTGTGCCCCCGCGCGGTGTTTGGCCGCCGCCCCCGTCGGCGAAATTGCGCTACCAGAGCGTGCGCTTCGTCCCGCTCTCTTTCATCGAAGCGCTCTTCTCCGATCAGCCGGTAGAT
>JAJYKC010000204.1 GCA_021788955.1 Acidobacteriota bacterium | reverse complement strand
TAAGCCAGGTGACGCTGCCGCCGGGCGTGTCGCCGCAGATGGGGACGGACTGGAGTCCGGTGGGGCAGATTTACTTCTTCACGCTGAAGAGTTCGAACCCGGAATACGACGTGATGGAGTTGAAGTCACTTGAAGACTGGGTGGTGGAGAAGAATTTTAAGTCGGTTCCGAACGTGGTGGATGTGGCGAGCTTCGGAGGGCCGACTCGAGAGTACCAGGTGCGGGTGGATCCGGATAAGTTGATTGCGTACGGACTTAGCTTGCCGCAGGTGGAGCAGCAACTGACGAACAACAACGCCAACGCCGGGGGAAGTTTTGTCGAGGCCGGACTGCAGCAGGTGAACATCCGCGAGGTTGGCCTGGTCCGGGATGTGAGAGACATTCAGGACACGGTGGTCACGACCAAGGGCGGGACGCCGGTGCGGATCCGCGATATTGCGGTGGTGGCACAGGGTCCAAAGATCCGGCTGGGGCAGTTCGCGCGCGCCTGGAGACATTCCGACGGAGCGATAGTCGATGAACCGGATGTGGTGTCCGGGATTCTCTTGCTGCGCAAGGGCGCGGATGCGGACCCGACGTTGCAAGGCATCCACGAGAAGGTGAAGGAACTGAACGAACGGATTCTTCCTCCGGGCGTCAAGGTTGTGCCGTTCATCGACCGGAGCGACCTGGTGGAGTTCACCACGCACACGGTGCTGCACAACCTGACCGAAGGCATTGTGCTCGTGGTGATCATCCTGTTCCTGTTCTTAGGCAACGCGCGCGGCGCGCTGATTGTCGCGCTGACGATTCCGTTCTCGCTTCTGTTTGCGGCGACGTGCCTGAATCTTACTCATGTGCCGGCGAACCTGCTGTCGCTGGGCGCGCTGGATTTCGGCATGGTGGTCGACGGCGCGGTGGTGATGGTGGAGAACATCGTGCGGCACCTCGGCCGGACCGAGGAGGACAACCGCACGTCGGCGCAGAGGATCTTCGACGCGGCTCACGAAGTGCAGCGGCCGGTGTTTTACGCGATCGCCATTATAATCACGGCGTATCTTCCGATCTTCACTCTGCAGCGGGTGGAAGGAAGGCTCTTCCGGCCCATGGCGTGGACGGTGGCGTTCGCGCTGCTGGGCGCGATCCTGTTTTCGATCCTGGTGGCGCCGGCGCTGGCGAGTTTCTTCTTCCCTAGAGGGACGAAGGAGTGGCGGAATCCGGCGATGGAGTGGCTACGGGATAAGTATCGCGTAGCGCTGCGGGGAGCGATCCGGTTCCGCTATGTGACCGTGGGCGTTGGACTGGCAAGTCTGGCGGGAGCGATCTACCTCACGGCCGGAGGACTCATCGGCAGCGAATTCCTGCCGCACCTCGATGAAGGGGCCTTGTGGGTACGGGGCACGCTGGCGCCGAGCACGGGGCCGAGCGAAGGAATCCGGCTGGCGAACCAGGCGCGGCTGCTTTTGTGTTCGTGGCCGGAGGTGACCCAATGCACGAGCCAGGTGGGGCGGCCGGACGACGGAACCGACACGACAGGATTTTTCAACACGGAGTATTTCGTAGACCTGAAGCCGAAAGAGCAGTGGCGTCCGGCGTTTCATGAGAACAAGGACTTGCTGATCGCGGCGATGAACACCCAACTGGAGAAGATACCGGGCGTGATCTGGAACTTCTCGCAGCCGATCGCCGACAACATGGAAGAGGCCGTGAGCGGCGTCAAGGGACAGCTTGCGACCAAGATTTATGGCGACGATCTGCATGTGCTCGAAGAAAAGGCGGACCAGATGGTTTCGATCATGCGGACCGTGCGAGGGATCACGGACCTGGGCGTGTTCCGGGTGCTCGGACAGCCGAACGACAACTTCATCGTGGACCGGAAAGCGGCGGCGCGGTATCAGCTCAACGTCGCCGACGTGCAGGATGCGATTCAGACGGCGGCGGGCGGGAATGCACTTACTCAAGTGTTACAGGGTGAACAGCGCTATGACTTAGTGTTGCGGTATCTTCCGCAATTCCGCAGCACGAAGCAGGCAATTGAGAATGTCCGGATCCTGGCGCCGACGGGTGAGCGAGTGTCGCTGGCTCAGCTTTGCAAGGTGGAGGAGCGGGACGGCGGCAGCGAGATTTACCGCGAGAATAACCAGCGGTACGTGGCGGTGAAATACAGCGTGCGCGGACGCGACCTCGGCGGGGCGGTGGAGGAGGCGATCCGGAAGACCAGCGCGGAGATGAAATTGCCGCGTGGATATCACATCGACTGGGAGGGCGAGTACGAGAGCGAGAAGCGGGCCGAGGCGCGGCTGCTGATTATCGTTCCACTGACTGTGCTGCTGATCTTTTTGATCTTGTACACGATGTTCCGGTCGCTGAAGTGGGCGCTACTGATTCTGGTTAACGTAATGCTCGCGCGTATCGGCGGGTTGCTGGCTCTGCTGGTGACGGTGACGAATTTCAGCGTCTCGTCCGGCGTCGGGTTTCTGGCGCTGTTTGGCGTTTCCGTGCAGACGGGTGTGATCATGCTCGAATACATCAACCAACTTCGCGTACGCGGGTTCACCGTGGTGGACTCGGCGGTGGAAGGCGCGGTTCTCCGTTTACGGCCGATCCTGATGACGATGCTTGTGGCGACGCTGGGCCTGCTACCGGCCGCGCTGTCGCACGGGATCGGGTCCGACTCTCAGCGGCCTTTCGCGATTGTGATTGTGGGCGGATTGATATCGGACCTGGCGATGAGCATCTTCCTTCTGCCGACGCTGTACACCTGGATTGCGCGGGAAGGCGATGTGCTGCCCGAGAAGGAGCCGGGTCTTGATGTGCATGAGTAGGCATCACGGGCCGGGCGGCTTCGTAGACAGAACGGGAACAGGCTTTGGGCTCGTTCCGGTGGGGCATTTCCGGGACGGAGGGAATGGGCGCCAGACATGCTGCGAATAGAAACGATCTGGGACCCGTCGCGAAGGAACACTACGCTTGCTGCGTGCGGATTGATGATCGCCGCGATCGCGTTTTCGGACTACCTCACCCGAACTTACGTGTCGTTCGGGTTGCTGTATTTGTTCCCGATTATGCTTGCGTCGGGATTCCTGTCGCGCCGTGCGATCGTGGTGCTGGCGTTGTTCTGCGCAGCTTTGGGAGAGAGCTTCAGCGCGCTCGACGCCTACGGAAGAGCCAGCCGGCTGATGTTCGCAACTCTGGCGCTGTCGGGTTCCGGGCTCTATGTGTCGGAGTTGGTGCGAAACCGGCGGTTGAGCGAGGCGACGGAGGAACGATTGCGGGTTCTGATCGCGACCAGCCCGGCAGCGATTCTCACAGTTGGCGAGTCGGGCCTGGTTGAATCGGCCAATCAGGCAGCGGAGGAGATGCTCTATCCGAATACCGGGAGCGTGGTCGGAAGCGCCGTCGCAGCGTTTGTACCGGAACTTCGAGACGCCGTGAGTTCGGCTTCGGGCAGTCACTTCCGGACAACGATGCAGTGCGAGGTACACCGGGGCAACGGCGAGACCGTGGCGGCGCAGGTTTGGTTCTCGACCTATACGGAACGCGGACTCAGGAAGCTGGCGGCTATCGTGGCCGACGTCTCGGAGGACAAAGCGGATGCAGGCACGGCAGTTGACGAGGCGGCGGCCCAGGTGGAGCGAGCCGAGCTCAGCCCGCGCCAGACGGCGGTTCTTCGTTATGTAATGAACGGACTCAAGAACGAAGACATCGCGGCGCGGCTGGGAGTAAGTTTGAGCGTCATCAAGAACACTCTGCAGCAACTGTACTCAAAAGCGAACGTCCACAATCGAAGCCAGCTCGTGCGCATTGCCTTGGAACGCTACCAGGACCTGATTTAGGGACGCGGGCGGTGTGGGCGTAGGATATGCTGGGCGCATGCGTGAGCTATCGCGGCGTGAAATGCTGGCGGCGGGCGCGGCGGCGCCGTTGAGTCTTGGCCTCGTGCGGGCCGAGGAGGCGAAGAAGCAGTTCAAGATTACGGGGATCGAGACGGACCTGTTGCGTGTGCCGGCGGCACCGTACAGCGACGCGATTCACGATTTCGGCGGGGATGGCGGCGGTGTCGTGCTGCGTTTGAAGACGGATGCGGGGATCACGGGATGGGCTTACTCGAGTTTCGGGATGATCGCCGGCGGGCCTCGGGTGGTGCAGACGATTCTCGAGCAGGAGATCAAGCCGGTGCTCATCGGGCAGGATCCGGCGTTTCCCAAAAAGATCCGGGCACAGTTGTGGCGGGCGCTCGAATATCAGGGCGTGCAGGGAGTGACGCAGTTTGCGATGTCGGCGGTGGACATCGCGGTGTGGGACATTCTGGGGAAGGCGGCGGGGCTGCCGGTGTATAAGATGCTGGGCGCGATGCGGGACCGGATGCCGGCCTATGCGATGTGCGGGTGGTACCGGCAGAACGACAAAGACCACTCGGAGTACAAGCGCACGATCCACGAGACGCTGGAGGCCGGTTACCGTGCGTTCAAAGTGAAGGTAGGGCGGTACGGGCTGGACGACGACGTGGATCGGATTGAGGTGGGATTCAGGACGGCGGGGAAAGGGATCCGCATCATGGTGGATGCCAACCAGGCGTTCGACCGCGTGGAGGCGCTACGGCGGGGACGTGTGTATCAGCAACTGGGGTGTTACTGGTACGAGGAGCCAATTGTGCCGTACGACCACGAAGGATACGCCGAGTTAGCGGCGGCGCTGGACATGCGCGTGGCGTGCGGGGAGAACGAGTATAACAAGCATGCGTTCATGGACCTGCTTTTGAAGAAGGGCGCGGATGTGGTGCAGCCGGATAACCGGCGCGCCGGCGGACCGACGGAGTGGATGGAGATCGCGGCGATCGCGGACGGGTTCGAAGTGGAAGTGGCAAGCCACGGCGGCGGGGCGGTGAATTTGAATATTCTGTGCGCGATTCCGAATGCGATTTATATGGAGTCAGGCGGGAAACAGCGGATGGTGGATGGAGAAGTGCTTGCGCCGGAGGTTCCCGGGATGAGCAGCGAGCCGGCCGCGGATTTCATTGCGAAGCACAAGGTGGCGTGACGGGCGTGCAGTGTTAGGACTGGCGCGGCGCCGTCGTTTGGGATAGTCTGTTGCTCATCCTATGTCGAACGACCGCCGCGCATTCCTGAAATCCTCCGTCCTGGCAGGCGCTGCCGCGCTCCTGCCCACTTCCCGCGTTCTCGGGGCCAACGACCGGATCCGCATCGGAGCCATCGGCACCGGCGGCCGCTGCCAGTACCTGATGAAGGTCCTCAACGACGTCGGCGGCAACGAAATCGTGGCCGTCTGCGATGTTTACGGGCCCCACCGCGCCAAGGCCCGAGAAAAATACGCGCCGAACGCGAAAGAATACACCGATTTCCGCGCCGTGCTCGACGATAAATCCATCGACGCCGTCGTCGTCGGCACGCCGAACCACTGGCACGTCCCCATCACCATCGCCGCCGTCGGCGCGGGTAAGGACGTGTACGTCGAAAAACCTGTGACCCACACCATCGGCGAGGGCGAACCGCTCGAAAAAGCCGTCACCGAGTCCAAACGGATTGTTCAGGTCGGCTTGCAGCAGCGAAGCTGGCCGCATTTCCAGGAAGCCTATTCGATCGTCGCGGGCAGCCAACTCGGGAACATCACCTTCATCGAAACGCACTGGTATCAGAACCTGCTACACCTCAACGACGGCGTCCCGGAGGTCGATGTGAGCCAACTCGACTGGAAGCAGTTCGTCGGGGATGCGCCGGCGCAGCCCTTCGACGCGCTCCGGTTCACGAATTGGCGGTGGTTCTGGGATTTCGGGG
>JAJYKC010000203.1 GCA_021788955.1 Acidobacteriota bacterium | reverse complement strand
GCTGGTCGCGGGGGGCGCTGTGCCCTTGGTGCGCGTTTTCGTAATCTAGTAGCGATGAAACGCGCTCTGCTGGCAGTCTGTCTTATAGCTCCTGTCTTCGCACAAGCCCAAACCCCGCGTCCGGAATATCCTCGTCCGCAGTTCGAACGCACGGATTGGGTAAACCTCAACGGAAAATGGCAGTTCGAATTCGACGATTCCAACGCCGGATTCGACGCGCGCTGGTGGGACGCGAGAAAGCCGTTCTCCAAAACCATCACGGTGCCTTATTGTTTTGAAAGCAAACTGAGCGGCATCAACGACCCGGGCTTCCATCCCTGGGTTTGGTACCGCCGGACCTTCACTACCCCGGCTTCCTGGAGCGGACGCCGCACGCTGCTGCACTTTGGCGCGGTCGACTATCGCGCCTGGGTGTGGGTCAACGGCTCCCTGGCCGGCACCCATGAGGGCGGCAATGTCCCGTTCACATTCGACATCACGCCATTACTGAAAGCGGGCGAGAATACCCTGACTGTGCGCGCCGAGGACCCGCCGCGCGACCGCTACATCCCGCGTGGCAAGCAGTATTGGAAGGAGAAATCGGAAAGCATCTTCTACACGCGCACCAGCGGCATCTGGCAGACAGTGTGGATCGAACCCGTTGCCCCGTCCTATCTCGACCAAGTGCGCATCACCTCCGGCATGGATGGCCTGGCGCGGTTTCACGGCATCGTCGACGGCGCCAAGCCGGGGCTCACGTTCCGGGCCGTCGTGCGCTCGGCTGGAGCGGAGGTCGCCTCCGTGAGTGCTCCCGCGACCGACGCCCGTGTCTGGTCAACCGCGCAGGTGGCCAATCCGATGCTCTGGTCCTTCGATCACCCGAACCTGTACGACGTCCTGTTCCAACTCCTCGACAACGGGAAGGTCGTCGACGAGGTCCACTCGTATCTGGGCTTCCGCACCATCAGCGAGGACAACGGCATGGTGGCTATCAATGGCCGCCAGACGGTCCTGAAATTCGTACTCGATCAGGGCTATTGGCCGGAATCGAATTTGACGCCGCCTTCGGACGACGCCATCCAATACGACATCCGCATGACCAAAGAGATGGGCTTCAACGGCGCCCGCAAGCATCAGAAGGTAGAAGACCCCCGATATCTCTACTGGGCCGACAAAATGGGCCTGATGGTCTCAGGCGAGATGGCCAACGCGCAAGAATTCGACCCCGGCGCGGTAGAGCGCTTCACGCGCGAATGGATGGACGCGGTCGAGCGTGATTACAACCACCCCTCCATCGTCATCTGGGCGCCGATTAACGAAAGCTGGGGCGTGCCGAAGCTCGAAGATGACCCGCGCCAAAGCGCATACATCAAGGGGCTGTACCACCTTACCGGCGCGCTCGATTCCACCCGCCCGGTCATCGACAACGAAGGCTGGCAGCACACCGACGAAACTGATCTGTTTGCCATGCACGACTACACCGGCCAAGGGGACGCGCTCGCAGCCAAGTACGCCAACCTCGGCGATCCCGATTCGCCGCTTCCCGACGTCGGCCGCGAAACGCTCCTCTCCGGCTACGCCTACAACGGCACGCCGATTTACCTCTCCGAGTTCGGCGGTGTTTCCTACATCCCGCAAGGAGCGCACGTCCCATCAAACGCCTGGGGCTACGCAGGCTTGATGAAAACGCAGCAGGACGCGATCGTGCGCATCGGATCCCTATTTTCCGCCATCGCCGCCACGCCCGCCTTCTCCGGCTACTGCTACACGCAACTCACCGACGTCGAGCAGGAAGTGAACGGCCTCATGACCTACGACCGCAAACCCAAATATCCGGTCGAGGAAATCAAGAAGCTGAACGACATGGTCAAGTAGCCGCCCGGCTCGAATTACCGCCGAGCTGCAGAAATTCGTTCACAAAACGCCGCGCTCCACTAAGGTATGGCGCGCGAGTAAGTTACCCGTAGTTTGCCCGGGCCACAGCATCACGCCCCGGTTACCCTCATGCGCGGAAGGACATCCCCATGAGCACCACAACAACGACGAACACCAACCCGGTGGTTCTGCCGGACGAAAATCCGGCCTTCGATCAGGCCTACTGGGCCTCTCAGCCTCCGGAAGTTCAGGCTCTACAGAATCTCGCCGCGCCGCAGTCCGCGGCGCTCTCTCTCGCCGCAAAAGGCTTCACCATCGACGTTCCGATCATGGTCTGGAAATGGGATCCCTGGAAGGTCATGCGCCTGCGCGTGCAATACGGCTACACCTGGGTGCCCTCGGCCTTGCAGCCGCCGATTCAGGAAGCCCCCGGCGTCAATCTTCCAGGCCTACAGCCTTATGACCCCAACAATCCACCAGCCGGCTCCATCAAAGTGAGCCTCAACCTCGCGGACTACCCGCCGTACAATCCGCCCGCTCCCGCGCCGCAGCCCGCCACAACCGACTACGTCGGCTCGCTTGACTTCGGCAATATCTACTTCGCGCTTCCCGGCGATCCCACGCCCGACGGCGTCATCGTCACCAATTCGCGCGGCACGTTCCTCAAGCACCGGCAGGTCGTGCAGACTCCCTTCGGTCCCATGATCAACGGCTGGTACGAATTGTTACCCACGCCGGCACCTGCCGCCAACTGAGGGACACAACCCATGAAGCACTCCACTCGCGGGCCGCGGTTCACCGCCGCGGCCCTCGCCGCATGTCTGCTCTTCGCCACCGCGCCTGCCCACGGCCAGGCATCCCTTTTGTTCACTCCGCAGCCGCTACGCACTTCGCGCAGCCTCGGCATCAAGAACGTCGGCCTCTGGACCGTCGAGGTGTGCAACGACGGTGACAAGCCTCTCTCGCTTCCTCAGGAGCGCATCCTCATGGCCGCTCCGTCACTGTGGGCTCTCGACCACGCCACTGCTCTTGCCATGCTGCAGCAGAACCGGGTCCACGAACCACACCTCATTGCCTCGACACTTCTGCAGCAGTCGCTCATTCTGGCCACAGTTCTCGTCGCCGGCGGTATGATCACCGCCAGCGCACGCGCCCTCGCCAGCCTGACCATCGGCGCAACTGCAGTCCAGCAGGTTACAGGCGACTTGAAGGGCCAGATCCCCGATCTGACCGGCATTCAGAACAACCTTCTCGAACCATCACTTTCGCTTGCTCCCGGGGCCTGCGCCACCCGCACCGTGCTGGGCGGCCTCCACAAAGGCGCAACGGCGATTCCCGCGAAGATCCAGTAGCCCAAAGTTGTACTCCAGGACCGTCGCTTTACCGGCGTTCGAACACCCTAATGTCGAGCTACACTGGGGTCATGTCTGGTTATGCCGTTCCCGAAGCCCTCGTTAGCACTGCCTGGGTGGCCGACCACCTGGACGATCCCAACATCCGCTTTGTCGAAGTAGACGTCGACACGAAGGCCTATCAAGAAGGCCACACCCCGGGCGCACTGGGCTGGTCCTGGAACACGCAGCTCTGCGACACCGTGCGCCGCGACATCATCCCGAAGGACCGATTTGAAGCCCTCATGGCTACGTCGGGCATCTCGAACTCCACCACCGTGGTCCTCTACGGCGACAACAACAACTGGTTCGCCGCGTGGGCTTTCTGGCAGATGAAAATCTACGGTCACGCTGACGTTCGCCTGATGAACGGCGGCCGCAAGAAGTGGCTCGCAGAAGGCCGCGAGCTCACACTGGCCGAACCCACTCCCGCGCCGGCGGTTTACCGCGCCGCCGGCCCCGATCTTTCCCTCCGCGCTTTCCTCCCGCAGGTGCAAGCGGCGCTTGCCTCTGGTGCCGCGGCGTTGGTTGACGTCCGCAGCCCGCAGGAGTTCACCGGCGAAATTCTCGCGCCTCCCGGACTGCCTGAAACCTGCCAACGCGGCGGCCACATTCCCGGCGCGCGCAACATCCCCTGGAGCAAGGCCTGCAATGACGACGGCTCTTTCAAGAGCGCTGACGAACTCCGTTCGCTGTATGGCGTTGAGGGCATCGACGGCTCAAGGACGGTCATCGCCTACTGCCGCATCGGTGAGCGTTCCAGTCACACCTGGTTCGTATTGAAATACCTGCTTGGCTATCAGAACATCGTCAACTACGACGGTTCGTGGACCGAGTGGGGCAATCTCGTAGGCGCACCGGTCGAAACCGGTGCCGCGAAGGCCGTTGCGGCATGAAAGCAGAAGATTATCGCGAACGCCGCATCGAGATTGAGGGCTGGGAGGTGAACCTCGCCACCTACAAAATCGGCGAAACGTACTACTGTCACGCCGGCAATGTTTCCCCGGGCGCCAACATCGCCCGCGCCCACGGCGCAACGCGGGAAGAGGCCGAGAAGCACGCCATCGAGGGCAGCCGCGAGCGCCTGTCGAAGACCCGGGTCCGCGCCGTTTAGCCCTGCGCGTCCTCAGTTCGCCTGGTCTTCAATCATCATCATGCAGAAGGTGCAGGCGTCGGTACCCGTCACCTTGTACATTTCGCAGACCGGCGGCGTCGCGCACTGGGCCGGCGCATCCGGTTCCTGTTCGTGCGCGCGCTCCCAGAGCACGCCCGCCAGCGGGCACTTTCGCTCCACTCGAAAATCGGTATTCGTTACGTATGCCATTAATCACGCCTCTCTGGATCCCGCTTTCCGAGCAAGATCGCCAGCCCGGACCCTGCCGGTTCCTACCCCCCTTTTACCGCAACTTCATTTTTCGTGTGTGCAAGCCCATCGCCCCGGCCACCGGCAACCGGGTCTGTATTAGCATGACTGGCAGACTGCACTGCACCAGGCACCATGAAATCCACGTATAACCTGATCGCCGGCACCAGCGTCGAGCGCCTCGCCGCATTAAGCGACGGTGTCTTCGCCGTGGCTCTTACTCTCCTCGTGCTGGATATCCACACCCCCGCTTCCGCCGCCATTCACTCCGAGCAGTCCTTATGGCTTGCCATTGCCTCGCTCGGCCCGCACCTGCTCGTCTACGCCATGACATTCATGACGCTCGGCATCTTCTGGGTAGGACAGCAGACGCAACTCAATCACCTCGCTCGCACGGACCGCAGCCTTACCTGGATCCACCTCGCCTTCCTTTTTGCCGTCTCGGTAATGCCCTTCTCGACTACGCTTCTCGCGGCGTTTACCACCTACCGTGTCGCCTTGCTCACTTACTGGCTCAACATCCTGGCACTGGGCCTAACACTTCTTTTCAGTTGGATCTGCGCTACCGGCAGCGCCCACGTGAAGCCAGACGTTCCGCCGCAAGTTTCCACCGCCATCAAGCGCCGCATCGTCATGGCGCAAGCTCTCTACGCTGTTGGCGCGGCCCTCTGCTTCATCGATACCTACTGGAGCATCGGCTTCATCGTGGCTGTTCAGCTTAACTACGCCGTGGCCCCGCGTCTCCCACGGCGCGACCGTGACTAGATTCATTCGCCCGTAAACTCTTGGCGCAACAAACGGAAGCGGATACTCTGCGGCATCACGGCCAGATACTTCTCAATCACCTGTCGCCGCTCTCCATCCATCTCTTCCTCTCCATATACCTCCGCCAGTTTCTCGTACCCCGCTTCAAAAGAAGGATCGATCTCGATGCTCAACTGGAGCGCGCGAATCGCCGCTTGCCGATTCCCCGTCTTCAGCAGCGCCATGCCGCGGTCGAAGGCAAGCTGCGGATTGCCCGGGTCGAACTGGGAAGCCCCCTCAAATAAAGTCGCCGCTTTCCTCGCATAACTCGTCTCGTACAAGATGGACCCAAGCGCCGCCAGCACGCTCGAGTCCCGCACATTCCTTTCGGCGGCCTGCCGAAGCAACTCGTAGGCGCGCACGAGCAATTCGCTCCGCCGCC
>JAJYKC010000202.1 GCA_021788955.1 Acidobacteriota bacterium | reverse complement strand
GGGCCGTTGTAGAGAGCGGCGGTGGAGTAGACGCGGCGGATGGCGAGGTCGCCGGTTTCCTCGTCGCGGAGGCCGGAGAGGGCGGCGATGAGCTCGGCGCGGAGGGCGGCGGCGTGATCGGGTTCGACGAGGCCTTGCGCTTCCCTGCCCTTGCGGTTGAGGTAGATGCCGCCGAGGCCGAGCGAGTAGGCGCGGGTACGGGACCAGTCGATACCGCCGAGATAATCCGAGCCTTCAGTGAGGCCGGACTGGAGGGCGAGGTAGCCGTGGCGATGGAGCCAGGCGTTGAGATTGACGCCGCGGCGGAAGGACTGGAAGCCGTGGTCGGAGAGAACGAACAAGGCTGTGTCCGGGCCGATGCGGCTCATGGTTTCGCCGGCGAGGCGGTCCATGTCCTGGTACATGTGCTCGATGGTATCGCGATGGCGGGAGTCAGGGGCGCGGCCGTCCATGTGGCGGAAGAACATGTGCTGGATGCGGTCGCTCGAGTCGAAGACGCAGGCGACGGCGCCGGAGCGGGTGCGGTCGAGCGCGGAGAAGAACATGGCTTCGCGTTCGCGCTGGATGGAGGAGGCCTGGGCGACGAAGGCGTCTTCATCGAGGACGCCGTCGTTCATGGCCCAGGTGTCTTCGGCGAGGCCGGCGGTGGAGTAAGAGCCGAGTAACTTGGCGAGGTAAATGGAGAAAGAGCGGGGATGGCTGATGGGGAGGGCGGGATGCTCGGGATCGATCTGGATGGGGGTTGCGTAGAGGGTGGGACCGGAGGCGTCGAGGCGGAGGAGGAAGCGGGCGAGGCCGTGCACGGCGGGGGTTGGGCCTTGGTGGAAGCGGAGGTGGACCCAGGGGGAGTATTCGTTGGGGCGGAGACCGTAAGCGGCGCCGGAGATTTCGAGGGTCCAGGCATGGGCGGAGGGGGTGAGGGTGAAGGGAAGAGTAAGTGGGGCATGGTTTTCGTGGAAGGGGTCGGCGGGGCCGGGTAAGTAAGCGTGATAGGAGGAGTTATGGCGGGTGAGCGGGTAGGTGTTTTCGGCGGCGGCGGCGGGGCGGGTGGTGAAGAAGGAGTAAGTGCCCTGGGTGCCGAGTAAGTCCGGGGTGGGCATGGCGGAGAGCTGGCGGCCGGGAAATTCATCGGGCGGGAAGGTGACGGGGACGCGGAGGATGGTGCTGGAGATGCCGTGGCGGCCGAGGATTTTCCAGAAGGGTTCGCTTTTGCGGCGCATTTCGACGGTGGGAGGGGAGAGCGGGATACGGAGGCGGCCGAGGGAGAGATAGCGGCGCGGTGGGCTGACGCGGGCGGCGGCGAGGGTGGGGGCGTAGGTGAGGAGGTCGCGATTGAGGAAGTCGAAGATGTTGTGGCGGGCGGGATTGACGCCGGTGGAGAAGGTGGACCAGGCGACGGGAGAGAGAGCGGGGTAAGTGGTGGCGAGGCGGCGGTAAGAGCCTTGTTGCTTGAGGCGGGCGAGGTTCGGGAGTTTGCCTTCGTCCATGAGGCGTTCGGCTATGCGGGGGTCGAAGCCGTCGAGTCCGAGGAAGACGACGCGTTTGACGCGGGCGCGGGCGGAGGTTTTCCGGCGGAGGAAGGCGCGGCGGAGGGCTCGGAAGGGCCAGAGGAAGAGGGAGGCCAAGCCGGCGAGGACGGAGAGGAAGAGGCTCAAGAAGGAGCCGAGGAAGGCGAAGCCAGTGCCGGGGCCGACGTAGGCGAGGGGGAGAATCAACGGACTTTGCCCTCCACGAAGGGGACTTCGAAGACTTTGCCGTGCTGGATGGGTCCGTGGCCGAAGTAGCCGTCTTCGCCGAATAACTCGCCGTGGTCGGAAGTTACCGTAATGTAAGTGTGTTTGGGGACTAAGTCGAGTAACTCTTCGATGACGGTGTCGAGGTGGCGGACGGCGTCGACCTGGCGGTTGCGGAGTTCGGCGAGTTGTTTAGCGGTGAAGGGGGTGCGGCGGCGGAGTTTTGCGCCGGGGGCCTGGCCTTCGAGATGGCCGAGGACGCCGTGGACGCCGTGGATGCGGGGCCAGGAGTTTTCCGGCTCGTGCGGGAGGGCGTAGGGGTAGTGGGTTTCGCCGGTGTTGAGGAGGTAGAAGTGGGGTTGGCCGGAGGGGAGTTCGAGGAGGGGGAGCATGGCGCGGAGGTCGTTGTGGCGGTCCATGAGTTTGTAGGAGTCGAAGCCGGTGTTGAGGATGGTGGCGGGGTTGATGACGGGCATGGAGACGAGGGCGTGGGTGGACCAGCCGAGGTGGCGGAGGACGGGGGGAAGGTATAGGCGGGGAAGCATGGCGCGGAAGTTGAAGGATTCGAGGCCGAGGCGCGTGTTGAATTTGGCGAATTCGTGCTGGTGGTAATCGGAGGTGAGGACGCGGCGGGGGCTTGTGTGGGGCATGAGGCCGGTGAGGAGGTTGAAGTGGGAGGGGGACGTCCAGGAGGCGTAGGACCAGCGGCGTTCGATGCGGCCGAGGCGGCGGAGGGTTTTGGGGCGGGCGGCGAGGAAGGTGTCGTAGCGGCAGCTATCGAAGATGATGAGGAGGTAGTGGTTGGGATTGGGCTTGCTCACGGGATGGGATTATTGTGCTCCTGGGAGTTGGGTGATGTCCAATGGGTGGTCAACTGGGTGGGACGCGGGGAGGATGAGGCGGGGTTGTCAGGAATTGTCAAGGCGTTGTTTTTCGGGGCGGCGGAGTGTATGTTGGGCGGGAGTATGGAACGGGCGATACCGATTCTTCCGGCGGACGATTTGGCGGCGGCGAAGGGATTTTATGTGAATGGGCTGGGTTTCCGGGTGACGTTCGAGGCGACGAAGGACGGGCGGACGGGGCTGATGGGGGCTGGAGCGGGGGACGATCCGGCTGACGATTGACAGTCCAATGAGGGGGCGCGGACGTTCGATTTGCTGGATCCGGCGGGGAACACGGTTTTTGTGATGGGTCCCGCGGTACAATGACTGGCTGATTTCCAGGCAATTCCGAGGGGGCGAGACCATGAACGGAACGATGCGGGTTGTCTTCGCGGGGGCCGTTGTCGCGGCGGGTGCGGGATGGATGTGGTTGGGTAGCCGGGCGGAAGCCGCGGGGGCGGGGATTCGTGCCGCAGGGCTGGCGCGGGTGGGGACGGTGGATGCGCGGTATCAGTCTTATAACATCGAGATGGTTGAGGTGACGGGCGGGCGGTTCTGGCGGCCGTACGCCGATGTGGCGCGAGCGGAGAAGGCGCAGGAGGGGCGGAGCGGGAATCAGCCGGCCGGATTGAATCCGGCGCTGTTCGAGTACCGGCCGCCGCTCGATCTGAGCCAGGCGCGGCTGCGGAAGCTGGCGGCGGCTCTGGGGCCGGCGTATGTGCGTGTAAGTGGAACGTGGACGAATACCACTTACTTCGACGACTCGGGAAAGGCCACGCCAGAGAAGGCGCCGGCGGGGTTCAACGGCGTGATGACGGGGCAGCAGTGGAAGGGTGTGGTGGATTTCGCGCGGGCGGTGAATGCGAGGATTGTTACTTCGTTCGCGGTAAGCGCGGGGACGCGGGGGCCGGATGGCGTGTGGACTCCGAAGGAGGCGAGTAAGTTGGTTGCTTACACGCGCTCGGTTGGAGGAAGCCTTGCGGCGGCCGAGTACATGAACGAACCGACGTTCGCGACGATGGGCGGGGCGCCGAAGGGATATGACGCGGCGGCGTATGCACGGGACGTGGCGGAGTTCCGGAAGTTCGCGAAACGGGAAGCGCCGGGGATGGTTGTGCTGGGGCCGGGCTCGGTGGGCGAGAGGATTGAACTGGGTCCGGTGCAGGCGGGGATTTTGCGGTCGGAAAACCTGCTGCAGGCGACCGGCGATGCGTTCGACGTGTTTTCGTATCACTTCTACGGGGCGGTGTCGAGCCGGTGCGGGTCGATGAGCGGGGCGACGGGCCATGCGACGACGACGACTCCGGAAGCGGCGCTAACGGAGGAGTGGCTGTCGCGGACGGATCGGGTGGAGGCGTTCTACGCGGGGCTGCGGGACCGGTACGAGCCGGGCAAGCCGATGTGGGTCACCGAGACGGGGCAGGCGGCTTGCGGAGGCGACCGATGGGCTTCGACGTACATCGACAGCTTCCGCTATCTGAATCAGCTTGGGAGCCTGGCGAAGAAGGGTGTGCAGGTGGTGGCGCAAAACACGCTGTCGGCGAGCGACTATGCGCTGCTCGATGAGAAGACGCTGGAGCCGAGGCCGAACTACTGGGCGGCGCTGCTGTGGCGGCGGCTGATGGGGACGACGGTGCTTGATGCGGGGACGATGCCGGAGGCGGGGCTGAACGTTTATGCGCACTGCCTGGCGGGGAAGCCGGGCGGCGTGGCGCTGCTGGTGCTGAACACGGACCGGAGCGCGGGGAAGAGTCTGGCCGTCGACGCGGCGGCGCAACGGTACACACTGACCGCGGACGGGCTCGAGTCCGGACGGGTGAAGCTGAACGGGCGGGAGTTGCGGCTTGGGGCGAACGATTCGTTGCCGGAGTTGCGCGGCGAGCGGGCGAAGGCGGGGACGATGGAGTTCGCGCCGGCGAGCATCACGTTTCTGGCGGTGGAGAATGCGAAAAATGAGAGCTGCCGCTGATGGGATTCGAGCTTGACGAGTATTTGCAAAGGATCGGGTATGCGGGGCAGCGGGCGGCGACGGCGGAGGTGCTTGCGGAGGTTCAGCTTCGCCATGTTGAGACGATCGCGTTTGAGAATTTCGATTCGTGGTTGAAGCGGCCGGTGGCTCTCGATACGGAAACGCTTGTCGAGAAGATGGTTCGCGGCGGGCGGGGCGGGTACTGCTACGAGCACAACCTGCTGTTCGGGGAGGCGCTGCGGGAGCTGGGATTCGGCGTAGTGGGTCTGGCGGCGCGGGTGGTGTGGAGCGCTCCGGCGGGCGTGACTC
This sequence comes from Acidobacteriota bacterium, assembly GCA_021788955.1. Next base: position 914 of record JAJYKC010000202.1, on the reverse strand, counting down.
GGGGGAGAACGCACATGGCGCTGCGCGTGGAGGCGGGGGGCGAGGCGTATCTTTGCGATGTGGGGTTCGGCGGGCCGACTCCGACGGGGCCGCTGCGACTGGCGGCGGGCGTCGAGCAAGCGACGCCGCACGAGCGGTTCCGATTGATGCCAGCGGGGAATGAATTCGTGATCGAGATTGAGATTCCCGGCGGATGGATGCCGCTGTATCAGTTCGGCGAGACGCCGCAGTTGTTGGCGGATTACGAAGTGGCGAACTGGTATGTTTCGACGCATCCGAAGTCGATGTTCGTGACGACATTGTTGGCGGCGAGGCCGGCGCCGGGCGTTCGGTATGGGCTGCGGAACAACGAGTTCACGGCACGTCGTTTAAGCGGCGAGACGGAGCGGCGCGTGCTGCGGGATGCGGATGAGGTGCGCGCGGTGCTCGAAGAGGTGTTTCTTCTGAAGACGCCGGAGGGGGCGGAGTTCGAAGAGAGGCTACGAGGTAGCTTATGAAGCGATTTGCCGGATTGGGATGGTTCGTCACCGTCGCGATGGCGCTACTTCTGGGCGCGGCTTCGCCGCCGTCGCATAGCCGCTATCTCTTCGTATGGGCGATGGAAGCGCAACACCCCGGCGGCGACTGGAGTGTGCTTCGCGAAGGAAGATTGAGCGAATTCCGAAGGAATCTGGGGCTCGGGAAGGACTTTATTTCGGTGTTCGACGTCGGGGGCGGCGCGCCGGAGTTCGGCAAACTGGTGGCGATGGTCCCGGTTGGGGACGCGATGCTGGCGCACCATACGAACTACGCGATGCCTCCGAACGGCATCCTATACGCGAACGATTGGTCCGGAAACCGGACTTACGTCTTCGACCTGCGCAAGCCTTCGCAACCGCGTCTTTTGCGGCAGTTCGACAGTGTTGGGGCTTATG
>JAJYKC010000201.1 GCA_021788955.1 Acidobacteriota bacterium | reverse complement strand
CGGCGCAGCAACTGCGCCAAGCTGATCTCAGCGATGCCGGCTCGGCTTTGCCATCCGTCGATGGCAGTCCGAAAATAAAAAATAACGGCTGCCGCGAAGGCCCGCCGCTGGTCTCACGGCCAAGTTCGATTCGGCGACTGGCCTAAATTCTCCTGTCCGGACCAGCGCCGGACGAAAAGAGAATCAGCGCATCGCGGCTTGAAGCTGAAAGCACTCAATCATGAGATTGGCCGTTTTGTGGCGACCGGGGCCTATCGTTCCGCGAGGCCGGCAATCACGGGCGCGCGATCACGCGAAGTAGCGGCAGTGGTTCCGTGGGGAATCCCATCTTCGAAGATAGAGACTGCACGGTCTCCCGAATGTATGGCCAGGCCGCCATCGCCGGATAGCTCCGGCAAAAGGCGGTAATTTCGGCCTTCGATGGAGGCTTGGCCCCGTCGAAGAGGCGATAGCGAACCAGGAACGTCGCTTCGATATGAAAGGTCAGTTCATCTTCGCAGGCAACTCGTATCGTGACAGCAAAATCGATATTGGAACCCTCCGCCAGGGAGACTGCGGAGTCCAGGTCGGCGGTAAGGGTCACGGGATCCACTCCCGCGTTGGCCGGACCAGCGCCCTTCGCTTCGCACTCGTACAGCGTGATGTCCTTCAATTGCAGCCGTGCCTGAAGGGCTTCGGCCTGCTCCGCTTGGGTCTTTCGCAGTTGTATCGTGAAGTCCACGGTTTTACGCCGCCCTGAGTTGTGTGCCCGGCGCCGGCAGGGGCTGATTGTTCGCGTACCGGCCCCTGCACCGGCCTGTGCCAAGTTGCAGTTCCTGTGCAGTGAGGAGACGGGCGGAAGCAAGCCTCACGGGCGCAAAGCTGATAATCAGACGAGATCCGGCCGCTTTCGCCAGACGATCCAGAGTGCGCATCGATGGCCGCCCGCGCCCGCTCTCCAGTCGAGCGACTACGGGTTGCGTCGTTCCCATTTTCCGGGCCAACGCCTCTTGCGTAAGACCTGCGCGGTTCCGCACATCGATCGCGGCCGAAGCCAGGACAAACTCTTGCTTAAGAGCCGCGTAAGCTTTCCGATACCTCGGCTCTTGCATCCACTTCTTGTGCATGTCTGAAATGCGTGCCATCGTTACACCTCCATCACCGAATCGACTTCGCGCGCGACAACGCCAAATTGATCTCCCGCCTCGGCGTTTTCTGCGTTTTCTTCACAAATGCCCGCACAATCACCACGCGCTTTCCCGGGGCCGTGACATACAGCGCGCGCGAAATCCCGCTGCGGCCTTTCAGTCGCATCTCCCATAAACGGCCTTCCAGGTGTTTCACGTGCGGCTCGCGCACGCGCTCCAGACCCTTCTCTTCGATGAGTTTCGCAATACGCACGAGTCTCGCCCGCATGTCTTCGGGAAATGCCTCGATCTCCAGGTCGACGGTGTCATCGAGGGTCTCGACTGTCCAACCCACATCTGAATATACCAAAAAAGATATTGAGCGAGCTCGGCGGCGGCAGCCAGCTTCGGGCCGGCGCCGGCTTCGCCCCGCACCGGCACGCCGGACAGCGGCAGATCGCGGACGTCGCGGTAGATGGTGCGTCCGGAGCCGCCGAAGGACGTGGCGTGCAGGCCGGCGCGGTTGCCTTCGGCGCCGGCGGTCGGCGCGATGTAGCCGATGTTTTCCGCTCAGCGCCGTTTTGGGCAGCACGATCTCGCCGCCCGCCGCGGCCACGCGATCGAGCACCGCACCGGGCGAAGCGCCTGCGTTCAAGTAAACCACGGCGCCGTTGCGCGAGGATTGGAACCCGTCGCGCTGGATCAACGACCCTCCGGTCGCGGTCGCGCGGTCGAAGGGGAAAACCGCCCGGGGGCGTGTCGAGCATGATGCGCTCCTGGAGCGTGACGCCCGGGACCCGTTCGTAGAAAGCCTTGGCCCGCGAGAGGTCCAAGGCGGGAATTTCGAACCAGCTAAGGGGTTTGTTCATGGGCTTTAGTTTGCCGGAGGGCTCCTGATAGTGTTCTGTCAGGAGTGTTCCGCGGAGGTAAGATGGCCGCATGAAGGCCACGTTCGCTGTTGCTGTTTCGCTCGCCGCCGCCCTCACCCCCGCGTTTGCTCAACCCCAAGGCCCTGCTGCCCCCGAGTTTATCCGCAAAGGCCAGCGCCTCATGCGGGAAGGCAAACTTGAAAACGCGCTCGCTCTGTACCGCGAGACGCTCAAAGGCTCGCCTGAATCGATCCCCGCCAATATCGCGGCCGGCAGCGTGCTCGACCTGATGGGGAAGGGAACCGAGGCGCGGACGTATTTCACCAAGGCAATCGGCGCGGCCCAAACGCCGGAGGAGAAGGCGGCCGCGAACCGGGCCATGGCGATGTCCTATGCCTTCGAGGCCAACTGCGAGAAAACCGTCGAATACGAGCAGCGCATTTTCGATATTTACGCCGGGCAGAAGAATTACTATCAGCAGGGCGAGATCGCCGATGAAGCGGCGCGCGTGTGCATCGACTCGGCCGATTTCGCCGCGGCGAGTAAGTGGTATAAGACCGGCCATGATGTGGGTTTGCAGGAGCCGAATATCAGCGCGGACCGGCGGGATTTATGGGAGTTCCGCTGGGAGCATGCGCAGGCGCGCCTGGCCGCCCGGCGCGGTGAGGCGGCCGAAGCGCGGCGTCACGTCGCCTCCGCCAAGGCGATTCTCGATAAAGGCACGAACCCCCAGCAGCAGATGTTCTTCCCGTATCTTGTTGGCTACGTCGATTTCTACACAGGCGACTACAAAGGCGCGCTCGAGCAGTTGCAAAAGGCCAACCAGCGCGATCCGTTCATCCAGTGCCTGATCGGCGAAACGTACGAGAAGCTCGGCGACAAGGCGCAGGCGATGGAGTATTACCGCAAGGCCGCGGCGGCGACGTCGCACAATCCTCCGGCGGCGTACGCTGTTCCGTTCGCGCGAAAGAAGTTATCGTGACGGATGTAGGAGCAAGGCCCATGCGAATTTGTGCGCTCTTGTTCGCGGCCGCGGCCGTCCCGCTGTGCGCTCAGCCCGCCGCTCCGTATCAGATCACTTATCGGGCTTACGTCACGGGTCCGAACTTATCGCACGCGTATCTCAATGCCGAGACCGTTCGAGCCGTCCGCTCCGACGGCTCGACTTACGAATCGCAGACCACTTACAAACTTGACGGATCGATCCGCACCCAATGGCGCAAGTTCGAACTCGCCGGCGGCACGACCGTGCGCGCCATCGACCGGCTCGGGCTGGAATCGGTGGTCCACAACGCCAATGCCGGCGCCGCCGGCGCCTGGAACCGGTGGGACCCGGCGAAGTCCTGCACCGTTCAGTTCAACGGCGGACGCATGAACCAGGTCGCGTCGATTACTTCGGAGACACGGCTCGGTTACCGGACTTATAAGATCATCCAACAAGTCGGCCCCCGTCATCGAGTTACTCTTTGGCGTGCCCCGGCGCTTGGCTGTGCGGAACTGGGCAGTATGGCCGAAACCCTCGACGAACAGACCGGAAAGTATCAGATGGTTTACGAGGAGAAAGCCGTCGACGTTCGTCCCGGCGAACCGAATGCCGCGCTCTTCGTTCTGCCGCGAGGCCTGAAAACCGTCTCGCCGGACGAACTCTCCGCCGAAGAAATGGCCGCCTGCTGCTACGTCAACTGAGCCCGCCGTTGAGGCCGGAACCCACCCTGTATTCTCGGAAAACCGAAAACTACTCCACTAACGCGGGGGGAAGGCTCTTCAATTTCCGGCGGATGTCAAGGATTTTATCCCCCCCTTTTCATCGGGTTACCGCCTCTTATGCCCATCCTTCCCGGATCTGGGTCTATAATCCCACCGCGGGCCACGTTCGACCCGCGCCGCACATCAACGGATGGAGATATTCCAGCGTCATGAAGATAGAAGGTCATGTGGCATCACGGCTGGCGCGGGCGGCAAGGGCACTCATGGTCGTCGCCGCCGTGCTCAGTGCCCCGATCTGGTTCGCCTCGAATGGCCGGACACAGCCATGTACGTATCAGTGTTCGCCGGGGGCGTTTACGGGGTTTTTCTCCGAGCCGGAATCCGGGTGCGGCGACTTTCCGGGTACGACGTGTTACCACACCTATTGCGGCGGAATCTGTCAGAACAAGTCGGGACAGCTTTGCTCGCCCGGCCAAAACCCTCCGTCGGGCTGCTATGCCGGTTACTACGAGATTTCGAGTTGCATCAGCATCATGCCTTGCGGATGCTCTTATTTCTGCTCCCAGTAGGGGACGGACGGGTCCGCCGAGTATGGAGGCGATATGAAAACTACGAGGCTCGTGCTTCCGGTGGTGATTCTGTTGGTGGCCGCGGGATCGCTCCTCACAACGAAGCTTGTTCGCAAGGCGCACGCCGCGCCAGCTTGGGCTCCCTATCAGCTCACATACAGGGAGTACGGCGCCAGGCAAGGTTCGGCACGGCCGGTGGAAACGATGTCCTCGTTTCGAGCGGTCCGGACCGACGGGTCGACTTTCGAATCGTTCACCGGATACCGGGCGGACGGCTCAGTGCAGAACGAGTGGAGCGACCTGCACCTGGTTGGAGGAATCAGCATTCACTCGAGCAAGGCGCTGGGCCTCATGACGGCAACGAAAAATCCTGGCGAGGACGGGGCCCGGCAACGGCAACGGCTCGATCCGTCGAAGTCCTGCGCGGTCTCGGTGGGGGGCGGCCGACCGTCTCAGCCCTGGTCCGTGACTGACGGCGGCATCATTTCCGGTTACCGCACATTCAAGGTCGTCATTGAAATGAAGGACCCCCGGCCACCTGCTCCGGCGATCCACCGGATGGCGATGTGGCGGGCGCCGACGCTCGATTGCGCCGAAGTCAGGATGCATGCAGAGATTATTGACGCAACGTCCGGGCAGGTGCTGGTAACCTCGGACCGTCGGGCGTATGACATACGCGCGGAGGAGCCCCCCGCGTCCCTGTTTCAGCCTCCCACGGGCTACCGCAACGTCTCCCCTGTCGACCTTGCCACGGCCCAGGCGCAAACGTGCTGCGGCCGGCAACAGTTGAAGCCGGGCGAGCAGGCGGCACTTCAGCCGGGCGTCACGTACTTTCAGCAATACCGTTACGATTGGTGAGCCCGCGCCTGTTTACTCACGTCAATTCGCCGCCAGGGCAAGAACCCGAGCGCGGCGATCAGCGCGCACGCGATCGGGAACCACTCGGGATGACGGGTGAAGAACGTGGTCCCGTTCTGCCAGTTGAAGCCGACCAGCCAGGCCGAGCGCTCGAAGGATTTCGCGATGCCGTGGACGCGGCCGGCGGGGTCGACGACGGTGGTTAACCCGTCGTTGGTCGCGCGGAGAATCCAGCGGGCGTTCTCGGCCGCGCGCATCCGCACCAGTTTCAAATGCTGCTGCCGCGCGGCGCTTGTGCCGAAGTAGCCGTCGTTCGACACGTTCACCAGCGCCTGGGCTCCGGCGGCCGGGAAGCGGCGCACCAGATACGGAAACGCCGATTCGTAACAGATGAACACGCCCAGTTTGTGGCCCTGCTCGCCGAATACCGGATAGCCGCGGCCGGGAACAAAGTCGCCGGCTTCCTGCGTCACGCGATTGACCCACCAGAAAAATGACGGGACATATTCGCCGAACGGCACCAGGAAATTCTTGTCGTAGCGGCCGGCCACGTTGCCGTATTGGTCGAGCAGGATCGCCGAATTCGTCGGCCCGCCACCGGGCGCCTCGCCAACAGTCCCGAACAGCACCGGCACGTGCGCGGCGCGGGCCAGCGTCTGCATCATCATCGCCGAGCCGGTGTCGCGATAGAAATAGAGA
>JAJYKC010000200.1:4199-5816 GCA_021788955.1 Acidobacteriota bacterium | reverse complement strand
TCCGATCTATCGTCAAAATGCGCTTCGGCCTCCAGGACGGCAGCGAACACACCCTCGAAGAAGTCGGCCAGCACTTCGCCGTCACCCGCGAGCGCATCCGGCAAATCGAAGCCAAAGCCCTGCGCAAGCTCCGCCACCCCAGCCGCAGCCATCGCCTCCGCGCCTTTCTCGACGCCGCCGGTCTCCAGGAGTAGCCGTCCGCAGAGGCGCCCTTGGGCATCGCGTCGGACTTCATCCTCATCGTCATTGCGGGCCTCGCCGGCGGTTTCCTCGCCCGCCTCCTCCGCCTGCCTCTCCTCGTCGGCTACGTCGCCGCCGGCATCGCCATCGGCCCCTTCACCGCCGGACCCTCCGTCGCCCAGCTTCACGATATCGAGCGCCTCGCCGAAATCGGCGTCGCCCTGCTGCTGTTCTCCCTCGGCCTCGAAATGTCGTTCCGCGATCTCGCCCCCGTCCGCCGCATCGCCCTCATCGGCGGCCCCATCCAAATCCTACTCACCGCCGCCGTAGCCGCCCTCGCCGCCGTCAAATTCGCCGCCATGAACCCGCGGGACGCCGTCTGGTTCGGCGCTATGGTCTCGCTCTCCAGCACCGTCGTCGTCATGAAAACCCTCGCGGCCGCCGGCGTCACCTCCACCCTCGCCAGCCGCGTCATGATCGGCCTCCTCGTCGTTCAGGATCTCGCCGTCATCCCGCTGCTCATCCTCCTGCCGCAACTCGGCCAGTCCGCGGACATCGCCGCCGCTCTCGTCCGCTCCCTCGCCCTCGCCGCCCTTGCCCTCGCTGCCGTCGTCCTCCTCGGCACGCGCCTCCTGCCGCCCCTGCTCCGCCTCGTCCTCAATTGGGGCTCCCGCGAACTCTTCCTCGTTTCTGTCGTCGCCATAGCGGTCGGCGTCGGCTACGCCACCGAGCGCGCCGGCCTCTCCCTCGCCCTCGGCGCCTTCGTCGCGGGACTCGTCTTAAGCGAATCCGAGTTCAGTCACCAGGCCCTCAGCGACGTCGTCCCCATCCGTGACATCTTCGGCCTGCTCTTCTTCGTCACCGCCGGCATGCTGCTCGACCCCCACTACGCCCTCATCCACCCCGGAAAAATCGCCGCCGCCGTCCTCCTCATCATCGTCGGCAAGTCCGCCATCTTCGGGGTCCTCGCCCGCGCCTTCGGCTACGTCAACATGGCCCCCTGGATCGTCGGCCTCGGCCTCTCTCAGGTCGGTGAATTCTCCTTCGTCCTCGCACGCATCGGGGTTACCTCCGGCCGCCTCTCCCAGGACGCCTACAACCTCGCCCTCACGTGCACTGTCCTCACCATGGCCTTCTCCCCCGTGGTCGCCGGCCTCGCGCTCCCCGCCGGCCGCGCCTGGCGCCGCTTCCGTAAACCCGTCGTCGTCCCCGCCGCCGTCAATCTCCCCGAAGCGCCTCTCTCCGGCCACATCGTCATCGGCGGCTACGGCCGCAGCGGCAAGGCCGTTATCCGCGTCCTCCACGAAGCCGGCATCCCCCTGCTCGCCGCCGAGTGGAATCACGCCCTCTTCCGCGACCTCTCCGCCGCCGGCGTTCCCGCCGTTTGGGGCGATATCTCCAGCCTCGAAGTCCTCCACGCCGCCGGCATCACCCGCG
>JAJYKC010000200.1:0-4189 GCA_021788955.1 Acidobacteriota bacterium | reverse complement strand
TCATCACCGTCCCCGAGCAGAGCACTGTCCAACTTGCCGTCGAACGAGCCCGCCGCCTCAACCCCAACTTACTAATCGTAGCTCGCGCCGCCCGCGCCGATCAGGTCCCCAAGCTAACTCACCTCGGAGTCAACGCAGTCGTCCAACCCGAATTCGAAGGAGGAGTAGAGATGGTCCGCCAGGCCCTGACGAAATTCGACGTCGAAGAATCCGAAGCCCACCGCCTCGTCTCCAACGCAAGAAGTGATTTCTATAAAGCGGAAGCTTAGCTCGCAGCCCTCAGCGCTCGCCCAACGAATAAGGCGATCCCGTCAGCGGCTCCGCCCCATACCGCGAACTTTGCCCACGCCGCCGGTTCCCCGCCCACTCGAGGCGCATGTCGGCGCAAACCTCGTCGAGCATCTCCACCGTCGCCACACGCTTCTCCATCGCAAAGCACGTCAGCAGAAGGTTGTCGCACACCGCGTTGATGATGCGCGGAATGCCCTGCGCCCGCAGGTGGATCTCCGAAATCAGATCCACGGAAAAAACCCTCTGCTCCGCCATCCCCGCCTTCGCCATCCGCGTGTGAATGTAGTCGCTCGTCTCCTCGAGCGAGAACGGCTCCAGCGAACACCGCAGCACAATCCGCTGCTTCAGTTGCCGCAGGTTCGGCGCGTCGATCTTGCGGTCGAACTCGGGCTGCCCGGCCAGCACAATCTGCAGCAGTTTCCCCGTGCGGTTCTCCAGGTTCCCCAGCAGCCGGATCTCTTCGAGCACATCCCATTCCAGGTTATGCGCCTCGTCGACAATCAGCACCGCCGTCCGGTTGTGCACGGCCTGCGACAGCAGCATCTCGTTCAACGCGAACAGCACTTCCGTCTTCGAGCGCCGGTCGCAGGTCAGCCCGAAATCGTAGGCCACCATCTCGAAAAACTGGTCCGCCGTCAGCCGCGAGTTGAACACAAACGCAAACTCGGTCCGCTGCGCCTCCAGATAATCGCGCAAGCACTCGAGCATCGTCGTCTTCCCCGTTCCGACTTCGCCCGTCAGCACAATGAACCCCTTCCGGCTCTGCACGCCGTAAATGAGGTTCGCCAAAGCTTCCTCGTGCTGCTTGCTACGGTAAAGGAAGGCCGGGTCGGGACTAAGATTAAACGGACTTTCCCGGAAGCCGAAGTAGGGGTTGTACATAGGTGCGTCGCGCGAGGCGGTGGCAGGCCCCAGAGCTTCCATCGTACCATGCGTTGTTACCCAACCCACTGCTACGGAAGTAGAAAATGTTGGCGGCAAAGGAGATAGGAATGAGTCAACCATTGCGCGGAAAAGTGGCGTTAGTCGTCGGAGCATCGAGCGGCATCGGCAAAGCCGCCGCCACCATGCTCGCCCGCGAAGGAGCCACCGTCACCGCGGCCGCCCGCCGCCGCGAGCGCCTCGAATCCCTGCACGCCGAACTCTCGTCCGTCGGCATCGAGATCTCCATCTCCGCCGCCGACGCCTCCAATCAAACCGCCATGGAAGAACTCGCCCGCCGCGCCGGCGAGGTCGACATCCTCGTCTATGCCGCCGGCACCAACACCCCGGACCGCGCCATGCATCGCCTCCGCCCGGACATCTGGCGCCACCTCCTCAGCGCCAACCTCGACGGCGCCTACTACATCACTCACGCGCTCTTAGAAGGTATGCGTGCCCGCCGCTCCGGCCATCTCATCTACGTCTCCTCCATCTCCGCCTACGGCCTGGGCGACGTCTCCGGCGCCGCCTACCAGGCGTCCAAACGCGGCCTCCTCGGCCTCGCCCACGCCATCCGCACCGAAGAAAAACAAAACGGCATCCGCACCTGCGTCATCAGCCCCGGCCTCGTCGACACCGAAATCCTCAGCCTCCGCCCCACTCCAACCCCCTCGGAAACCGTCGCCAAAGCCCTCCGCGCCGAAGACGTCGCCGAAGCCATCCTCTGGGTCGCCAAACTCCCCCAACGCGCCTCCGTCCCCGAAATGCTTCTCCTCCCCGCCGAACTGTAACTCATTCCACGCGCAGCGCCACCATCGGATCGATCCGCGCGGCCCGCCGCGCCGGAACGTAAGCGGCCAACAACGCAGACACAAGCAATAACACCAGCACGGCCGCAATCGTCGGCGCGTCCCCCGGCGAAATCCCGAACAGTATCGACCCGATAAGCCGGCTCGCAACCATCGCCGAAGGAATCCCAATCGCAGCCCCCACAACCACCAGAGCGAGCGCCTCGCGCAGCACCAGCCAAATCACCGTCGTCCGCCGCGCGCCCAGCGCGGTTCGTATCCCGATTTCCCGCGTCCGGCGCGCGGTCGAATACGCCATCAGCCCGTATAGCCCAATCGAAGCCAGCAGCAGCGCCAGCCCGCCGAAGAAACTCGATAGCAACGCAATCGCGCGATCTTCCACCAACGCCTGGCTGACCTCTTCGCCGATCGTCTTCGCCCCCAGCAAATAATCCCGCCCGAGTGAATTGACCTCGCCGCCGGCCGCCTTCGCCAGCGCTGCCGGAGCCCCGTGAGTGCGTAAGTAAAGCTGACCCCACGGGCCCGGCGCATCCTGCAGCATCGGCAGATAAATGGCCGAAGGCGCCGCATCGTGAAAATCGAAAAACCGGGCATTCCCCACCACGCCGATCACCTCGAGATTCTCGTATTCCGGCATGAAGCCGAAACGGATTTTCTGGCCCAAGGCATCGCCGCCCGCAAACAGCCGCGCGGCAAGACTGCTGCTCAGAATGGCCACGCGCGGGTGATGCTCGTCGTCGCTCCAGCCGAAATCGCGCCCGCGAACCAGTCCGATGCCCATCGTGCGGAAAATGCCGGGCGTGATCGCCCCCGCGCTCGCCATCACACCGGCTCTTTGGCCAGCGCCACCCGCAACGGGAGACACCGTCTCCTGCCAGTAAGGCCCATGCCCGACGGAAAATTGCGAAAAGCCGATCGCATCCACACCCGGCAAATTCGACATCCGCTCCGCAAGCTGCCGGTGGTATCCATTCGCATCCAAGCCCGCATAGGCGCCCGGCCGCGGAGCCAAATCAACCTCGAGCACACGTTCCGTCTCAAATCCCAGATTCGCCGAACACAACTTCCGGAAGCTTCGCACCAGCAGCCCCGCCCCCACCAGCAGCACCATCGAAAGCCCCACCTGCGTAACGACCAGCGCCCGCCCTAACTTCCCGCTTGCTCCAACCACGCCGCGCGACGTCCGCTGCAGCACTCGGGTCGGATCCTCCCGCGCGCAGCGCCACGCCGGCGCGAGACCGAAAAGAACCCCGGTCAGGATCGCCTCCGTCGCCGTCAGAGCCAGCACCCGCCAATCTGGCCGCGGGTCCAGCACCACAGGAGCAAGGTACCCACCCCGCATCAGCGCCACCAGCATGTGGCTGGCCCAGTAGGCGAATCCCAGGCCCAGCAGAGCCCCACTCACCGAAAACGTCAGGCTCTCCGTCAATACCTCGCGCGCCAGCGCCCAGCGCGTCGCCCCCAACGCCAGCCGCACGCTCATCTCCTGACTCCGTGCCGCCTCGCGCGCCAGCATCAGGCTCGCCAGATTCACGCACGCCACCAGCAGAATCAACCCCACAATGCCCATCACCACATACAGCGGGCGCGTGAATTGTGACCGCAGCCTCTTGTTCACGCCCGTAGCCGCCGGCGATACATCCAACCCCATCGAGAAAAACAAGTCCCGCCGCAGCCCGGGCTTGTCGGTCGATGCCGTCGCCCGCAACACCTCCGGCCAGAACGATTGCAACTGCGCCCGAGCCTGCTCCACCGTCACGCCATCTTTCAGCCGCCCGGTGAGAAATACCCAAAGCATCGCCCGATTGTCCGTGCCCTCGATCGGTGTCGTCACATCCGGCCCTTCGCCCGGCGACATGCCCGTAAACCACTTCCGCGTCACGCCAACGATCGTGTAAGGCTTCCCGTCCACCGCAATTTCCTTACCCACCACATCCGCCGCTCCGCCAAAGCGCCGTTGCCAGAACTCGTAACTGATTACCGCCACGTGCGAAGTCTCCGCATCGCGGGGCGAAATCAGCCGCCCCACCAGAGGCGCCGCGCCCAGCACGGAGTAGTAATTCCCGGTCACGGATCGCACATCCGCCTGGAATAACTCGCCAGCGAGCTCCACCGTGGCCATCTCGCCAAAACTCCAACCAATCAGTCCCGAAAACACCTTCTGCCCG
>JAJYKC010000199.1 GCA_021788955.1 Acidobacteriota bacterium | reverse complement strand
CCGGGACGGCGACAGGGACGGCGACGATCACGATTCATTCGACGACGGGCGATTTTGTGGTGCGGCAGGACCTGGCGGCGGTGGCGCCGGGGATTTTCGGTGTGAACGGATGGGGCGTGGGGCAGGCTGTTCAGACGGTGAGCGGGGCGCAGCAGTCCATGGAGATTTATCAGAATGGGGCGGCGCAGGCGATCAACGTGAGCGGCGGCGAAACATTTCTGGTGCTGTATGGAACGGGGATCCGGAACCACACGAGCACGGTGACTGCGACCGTAGGGAGCGCGAAGGATTTGCCGGTGGCTTACGCAGGGGCGCAGGGGACGTATGTCGGCGAGGACCAGATCAACATACAGTTGCCGGCGAGCCTTGCTGGGGCGGGGACGGTGAATGTGACGCTGACGGTGGACGGGCAGACGAGCAACGCGGTAAAGATTCAAGTGCAGTAGAGGCGGTAAGCGCGGGCGGGGCGGCACGGTTTACCATGCAATAACTGTGCTTCAAATGGATTTTCTTCATGGCGCGGGCGCGTTTGCGGCGGCCTTTGCGGCGGGTGTGATCAATTCGGTGGCAGGCGGCGGGACGCTGGTGTCGTTTCCGGCGCTGATCTGGCTGGGGCTGCCGAGTGTGACGGCGAACGCGACGAGCACGGTGGCGATCTGGCCGGGGGCGGTGTCGAGCATGGTGGGGTACCGGCGAGAGCTGCGGTCGACGCCGATGCGGCTGGTGTCGCTGGTGGTTCCGGGGCTGATCGGCGGGTTGGTGGGAGCGCTGCTGCTGAAGAAGACCCCGCCGAAGCTGTTCGACGCGCTGGTGCCGTTTCTGATTCTTTTTGCGACGCTGTTGTTTCTGGTGCAGGACCAGGTGCAGAGGCGGCTGAAGCGGATCAACGCGGAGGCGCACAAATCGTGGCGATGGCTGGCGGGGGCGATGGTATTCCAGCTTTTCGTGGGTTTGTACGGAGGGTATTTCGGGGCGGGGATCGGGATTCTGATGCTGTCGGCGCTGGCGATTTTGGGGATGACGGACATTCACCAGATGAACGGGCTGAAGAATTTTTTCGGGCTATCGATTAACGGGATTGCGGCGGTGTATTTCGTGGTGGCGGGGATGGTGTATTGGCCGGACGTGGCGCTGATGGCGGTGGGAGCGATTGCGGGCGGGTACGGCGGCGCGGGGGCGGCGCGGCGGATGGGGCGGCAGTTTGTGCGGCGCGTGGTGGTGTTCATTGGGTTTGCGATGGCGGTGATGCTGTTTGTGAAGTTCGCGCGGCAGCGGGGGTAGGGGGGCAGGAGGGTTAGTCCGGGTTTTGTTATTTTAGGTGCCTGTGAGCACACAACATCGTCCATTTGTGCCGGAAACGGCGAAGATGCCCGAGTTCACGTGGAGAGCGCTGCTGCTGGGGCTTGTGATGACCGTGGTGCTGGGCGCGGCGAACGCGTATCTGGGACTTCGGGCGGGGATGACGATTGCGGCGACTTACCCGGCGGCGGTGATCGGGATGGCGGTGCTGCGGGTGAGGAAGGGGTCGATTCTCGAGGAGAACATCGCGCGGACGGCGGGAACGATCGGGGAGTCGGTGGCGGCGGGGGCGGTGTTCACGCTGCCTGCGTTTTTGCTGGCGCACTCGTGGCCTTCGTTCGAGCCGAAGGACGCGTATTGGAAATCGACGGCGCTGATGATCGTGGGCGGCGTGCTGGGCGTTTTGTTTGTGTCACTGGTGCGGCGGGTGATGGTGGAGGACGAGAGCCTGCCGTTTCCGGAGAGTGTGGCGGCGTCGGAGATTCACAAGGCGGGGCGGAGGGGAGCGGAGGCGGCGAAGCACCTGTTTTGGAACATTGGAGTGGGCGGAGCGACGTTTCTTCTGGGCGCGCTGCAGTTATTTTCGCCGGACAAGGATTTCATGATCCGAGTGGGGACGCTGGGGCAGAGTAAGTTGACGATGAGCGGGGCGCGTCAGGTTCCGGCGGGTGGGATGAGTTTGTTGTCGGCGCCGACGGTAAGTCCGGCGTATCTGGGTGTGGGGTATATTATTGGGCCGGAGTTGGCCGCGCTGAATTTTTCCGGCGGCGTGATTGCGTGGGGGCTGCTGGTTCCGATGGTGATTTACTTCCTGGGTCCGCAGTTACAGGCATACTTGCCGGCTGGGGCGTCGAACGAGGACTGGGCCACGCTCGCAAACGACGTATGGCGGTTCATTGTGCGGCCGATCGCGGTGGGCGGGATGCTGGCCGGGGCGGCGTATACATTATTCAAGATGCGAAAGAACCTGGCGGAGGGACTGGGGCGGGCGGTGCGGGAAGTCGGGATGAAGAGCACGGACATCGATAAGTTGAGCCGGACCGAGCAGTACATGACGTCGAAGACGGTGTTCAGCCTGATCGCGGTGGTGTTTGCGGCGATGGTCGGGCTGTATGTTTATCTGTCGGGAAACGCGATGGTGGGAATTGTGGCGGGCGTGGTGATGCTGATTGTGGGGTTCTTTTTCGCGACGGTTTCGGGGTATTTGGTAGGGATTATCGGGAGCTCGAATAACCCGATTTCAGGGCTGACGCTTTCGACGCTGATCATTGCGGCGCTGCTGCTGATTGCGCTGGGTGCGACGGGGGCGGGGGGCGTGGCGGCGGTGCTGGGCGTGGCGGCGGTGGTTTGTGTCTCTTCGGCGGTAGCGGGGGAGTTACTGCAGGATTTCAAGGTCGGGTATATCTTAGGCGGGACGCCGCGGCGGATTCAGATGGCGGAGTTAGTGGCGGTGGTGGTGGCGAGCGCGGTGATGTACTTCCCGCTGTTTGTGCTGCACGAGGCGAATATCAAGAGCGGGGGAATCGGGTTTGGGGATAAGCAGTTGTCGGCGCCGCAGGCGGGGCTGATGGCGACGCTGGCGCAGGGGATTGTGGGCGGAGGGATGCCTTGGCCGCTGGTGATGGTGGGGATTGCGATGGGCATTGCGATGATCATGCTGCGGGTGAAGAGTCCGATGCTGATGGCGGTGGGGATGTATCTTCCGTTTAATACGACGTTCGCGATTTTTGTGGGCGGGGTGCTGCGGTGGATTACGGATAAGTTGCGGGAGCGGCGAGGATTGAATGCGGCGCAGACGGCACGGGTGGAGAATACGGGTGTGCTGGCGGCGTCGGGGTTGATTGCGGGCGAATCACTGCTGGGGTTGGCGACGGCGACGGTGGTGTTTTTCCGGGGTGGGTTGCCGAAGCTGCCGGTGAACACGGGTTTTGCGGGCGGGGCGGTGGTGTTGGCCGTGCTGGCGGCGTGGATGGTGTGGGGGCCGCTGAAGAATGCCGGGAGTCCGGATGAGCCGGCGCCGCCGGCGGTGATGATGTAGGGAGGCGAGGTTACTCCAGAGGCGGATATACGGGGAACTGAGAACAGGCGGGCACGGTGCCTGTGCCGGAATACGGGAATGTGATCACGTCGAATCCGGCGGGGTTGATGTTGGTGTTAAACAAGCCGATAGTGGCGTACTCGCCGTTCGACGCTGGGGCGTCTAACCGTACGTTTTCCACGATCAGTCCCAATGGATCCATGGCGCTGTATCCTTCGAGGAGGGAACGAGCATCCGGAGGGGAATTCACGATTTGCACACCGTTGACGATTATGTTGGTCAGATCCGGTATGGTTGAATTGTTACCCTTCGAGTAAGAGGGATTGAAGACGATGGCGTGCTTGACGTTCGTCATGCATATGTTTGTATAGAGGATCCGGGTCACGGGACCGCCGGAGCTTGAGTCCGTCTTGATACGGATCCCATTGCCGTCGCCGCTGAGAATGCCGCTGCTGTCCATTCCGTTGATGGTGTTATCGCTGACCAACACGTTGGAGACGCCGAATTGGGTTTCACTGCCGATTGAGATTCCGTGGGTGCCGTAGAAGTTGCTGTTGGCGACGGTGATGTTCGAGGCTGAGCCGGATTTGGCTTTGATAGCCACGCCGTCGTCTCCATCCTCGATGTCGCAGTGAGCGATGGTGACGTTGGTGGCGCTATCGGGGTCGATGCCATCGGTATTGTGGGTGTTGGCGGGAGTTTTGATTCTTACTCCCCAAGCGGTGAATCCATTCCCTCCTTCGAAATAGACGTGAAAGAGCGGTGCGTTGATGAGACGAATATCGGCCACGGTAAAGTTGTTGACGTTATGCGCCTCGATCATGCGCGGATTGTTCTGTTTGAGGCTCGAACTGTAGGCGGCGGTTGAAACATCCCACCAGGAAATGCTTTGGCCGTAGAGGTTAATGTCACCGCGGCCGTCGATGGTTCCGACGGGTTCGGGGCTAGGGATGGGTTCAGCGGATTCCGTTTCGGGCGCGCCCATAATGCCTGCGTTATCGCCCGCGACGGCGATGAAGGGCGCGCAACCATCGTCCGTTGATCCGACCGTGCCGCACCGGGACTTACCGGAGATCTGATAATTGGCCGGGTTGTTCGAAGCAAACAGAGTTACATTGTGGGCCAGAAGGAGAACCACGCCGGCGGGAATCACAAGTGGGCCACTAAGAAATGCATTGTTCATGCCAGAAGGACTTAACAGCACGGCGACGTTGGGACGGCCCGGCGCCTGCGCGCACGCGTTCATGGCGGATTGAATGCGGGCCGTGTCGGGAGGGTTGTGTTCGAGCGTCCTCGGGAAGAGGCGAGTTCCGGATTGAAGCTGCGCGCGGAGGGTGTGGCAGATGGAGGGAGGCTCTGGAGGAAGGAGCCGCCGCGAGTCACCTGTGGCAGGAGTTTGTGCAGAGGCGCAACTCACCCCGAAGGCGGTCAGAAGGGCGAAGGCGACCAATCGGCCGGTCCAGTTGTTGTTGCAACACATAACGGAACCTCCCGCCGGATAATCCGGTTTCGCCAAAACAATTATAGAGAATCACGGCGCGCCGGATGCGGAGCTAGGAAGATCCCGGTACGAGCCGGGTGCTACTGCTGCCAGATGGCGGCGCCGCCGGGCGGGAGGGAACGGGCGCCGCGGAGGATTTTGGCGCCGGGCGGGGCGGGAATGGACTGGTGCTCGGAGGTGAAGTTCGTGGCGACCCAGAAGCCGTCGCGCCAGTCGACGAAGAAGTTGGGGGCGAGGTGAGCGGGGTGGACGCCGGCCTGCGCGTAGATCTGGTGGAGGATATCGGCTTCGAGTTGGCCCGAGAGCGTGTCGACGCCGATGTAGATGACCTGGCCTTTACCGAACTTATGACGGGTTGCGGCGGCGGTGCCGTGATAGAACTGGTCGGCGTAAGTGGCGATGGTTTCGGTGCCTGGTTTGGGTTCGAGTAAGTCAGCCCAGCTACCCCATTCGTAGGAGTTCCCTTGGTAAGTTACGTGGCCGTTGCGGCCTTCGGGAAGGACGTCATAGCGAGGGATGGCGGCTCCGACCAAGTTATAGATGGGCTCGGCCCAGAGGGCTTCCCAGATATGGCCGCGGCGATCCATCTGGCCGGTGCGGCAGGTGAGGATGAGCGTGCCACCGTTGCGGGCGTAGGTTTCCCAGCGGGAGACGAGGTCCTTGTCGATCAACTGGTAGGCGGGGGCGATTAGGAATTTGTACGAAGAGAAGTCCTTGTCTTCTGTGATGACGTCGACGGGGGCCATGAGGGCCTTGAGGGCGCGGTAGTACTTATGCCAGTGCTCCGTGGTGTCCCAGCGGGTGGTTTGCGGGCGGTTGTCGATGTCCCAGCGGTTGGCGAAGCTGATGAGGAAGGCGGTGCGGCGGGCGGCGTAATCGGCGGGAGGCTGGAGGTTGGGCTTGTAGAGGGGGCGGATGGCGCGGATGTCGTCGATGGCTTCTTTGAATTCCTTGCCGCCGGGGGCGAGGGTAACGCCGTCGGGCTC
>JAJYKC010000198.1 GCA_021788955.1 Acidobacteriota bacterium | reverse complement strand
GAGGCGAGACCCGTTTTAGCGTGCTTACCCTGAGGGCATCGGATTACCCCCCTGCTTGAGCCCGCCTGGGTGGGCCCGGTTGCTTCTCAGGCCGGAGCCGGCGCTCTATGCAACTTCCACGGCAGGCGCACCCACTGAGCCAGGTTGTAAGCCAAACAGGCCCAGAGCGCCTCACAGCGTACTTTACTTCAAACCGCGCACCCGAAATTGGCGCAGTCCGATTTGGGCTTTCAACCAGGCGTGGGGAGACTCCGCCACCTGGCTGCGCAACCGGTAGATGGCTTGCGCTGCCTCGGTCCTCATCCTCTCCAGAAAGGCTCGCCACGGCTGGGAGAACCGCGGGTTGAAGCGTCAACTTCCGTTTCAGAGGCCGGGCGAAAAATGGGCGAAGATGATGGCGCCCCTGCCCCGCCTTTCAGTTGACGCTTGGCGGGTTTTCGCTTACATTACAGGTTCAAAAGAACAGCGCGTCGAGCCTTCGGTTCCCAGGCGCTGCGGGCAGGTTCCATTGCCCGGATAAAATTCCTTTCTGCTTTCTGACGCGAGGGTTCGTGCGCCTTCCATCCTTTGGCAAGCTGCTTCTTCTGATCATCCTTACGCCGGCCATACCCGTCCTGGCGCTCACTCCCGTAGCAGGGCAGCACGGCATGGTGGTTTCGAGCAGTCGGCTGGCCACCGACGCCGGCCTTGAGATCCTCGAGGCGGGCGGCAACGCGGTGGACGCGGCCGTGGCCGTGGGCTTTGCCCTGGCCGTCACCTATCCCTTTGCCGGAAACATCGGCGGCGGCGGCTTCATGATGGTCCGCATGACGGGCGAACCGCCGGAGATGGTGGATTACCGCGAGGAGGCGCCGGGCCACGCTACTCGTGATATGTATCTGGACAAGCACGGCCATATCATCCCCAACGCCTCCATTGTGGGCGCGCGCGCCGTGGGCGTGCCTGGGACCGTAGCCGGCCTGGCCATGGCCGAGCAGAAATACGGCAAGCTGGGCCTGGCCCGGGTGATGCAGCCAGCCATCCGCCTGGCGAAAGATGGTTTCCCGGTCAGCTACTGGCTGAGCCGGTCACTCAGGAAGCACCAGGAGCTGCTTTCAAAATTTGTGGCCAGCCGCCGCATCTTTCTGCACGAAGGGAACCCCTACCAGCCGGGAGAGATTTTCAAGCAGCCGGAACTGGCCTATACGCTCGAACAGATTGCGCAGCACGGGCCCAACGCCTTTTACCTGGGCCGGGTCGCCACCGACATTGTCAACACCATGAAGGAGTATGACGGCATCATCACCAAAGACGACCTTGCCCGTTACCGCGCCAAAATTCGAAAGCCGCTGGTGGGGCAGTTCCACGGCTATGAAATTCTGGCCCCGCCGCCGCCCAGCTCGGGAGGCGTGGCCCTCATTGAGATGCTGAACATCCTGGACCCGCTCGACCTGGGGCCGCCGGATTCCTACGCGTCCATGCACCTGATTGTGGAAGCCATGCGGCGCGCCTACGCCGACCGGGCCGCCTACCTGGGCGATACGGATTTCAGTTCCGTTCCGGTGAAGGGGCTCACCAGCCCGCAGTATGCCGAGCAACTGCGCAAGGAAATTCTGAACTCCAAACCCGGCGCTAAAGTGGGCGCGGGCAATCCGGCGCCGTTCGAGGGGCCGAACACCACCCACTTCTCTGTAGTAGATGCGGAGGGCGACGCAGTTTCGAACACCTACACGCTGAACAACGGCTACGGCAGCGGAGTGACGGTGGAGGACGCGGGCTTTCTGCTGAACGACGAGATGGACGACTTTACCTCCAAGCCCGGCACGCCCAATATGTTTGGCCTGATCCAGAGCGAAGCCAACGCCATCGCGCCGCACAAGCGCCCGCTCTCATCCATGACGCCGGTGATTGTGCTGCAAAACAACAAAGTCCGGCTGGTGCTGGGATCGCCGGGCGGCGGCACCATCATCAACACGGTGCTGCAGGTGCTGCTGAATGTGCTGGTCTACCACATGGACGTGCTGCAGGCCGTCAACGCGCCGCGCTTCCACGACCAGTGGGAACCTGACCAGATTACCTATGAAAAGTGGGGATTTTCTGCCGATACCCTTGATAAGCTGAAAAAAGCCGGATACAAGCTCAAGGAAACGGACAGCCTGGGCGAGTGTGAAGCCATTGCGGTTGATCCGGAAACCGGCTGGCGCTTTGGCGCGGCCGATTCGCGGGGCACGGGAAAGGCGGCAGGATACTGATGAACTTTGCGCTCTCAACCCATCTTTTTGCCAATGACCGGCTTTCGTCGCACATCCTGGACGGCATTGCCGGCGCCGGGTTCCGCCAGGTGGAAATCTTCGCGGTGCCCCAGCACCTGGATTATCACGACCGCAACCACGTTCGCGACGTGGCGGAGTGGTTCGGCGACCACGACGTGGAGCCCTTCTCGCTGCACGCGCCGCTCCATGCCGACAAGGAGTGGGGCCGCGCCGGCGGGCTGCCCATCTCCCTGGCCTACCTGGAACGCCGCAAGCGCATCGAAAGCATGGAGGAGATCAAGCGGGCCATCGAAGTGGCAGAGCACGTGCCCTTCCGCTACCTGATTCTCCACCTGGGGCTGCCGAAAGAGGAATTCAACATCGACAAGTTTGACGCCGCCTTCACCTCGCTCGAGCACCTGAACATCTATGCCAAGGAACGGGGCGTCAGCATCCTGCTGGAAAACATTCCCAATGAGATCACGTCACCCGAGCGGCTGATCCGCTTTATGCACTACACCCACATGGGCATGAAGGTCTGCTTTGACACCGGCCACGCCCACATGACCTGCGGGGTGGACCACGCCTTTGAGGTGCTGAAGGACCACATCGCCTCCACCCACGTGCACGACAACCGGCAGGAAAAGGATGAGCACCTGGCGCCGTTCGAGGGTGGCATTGACTGGGAGCAGACCGTGCGCGCCTTCCGATCTCTCGATAGCGAGGTTCCCATCATGTTTGAGCTGCGCAACTTCGGTCCCGCCGCGGACTGCTTCGCCAAGCTGCACGAAATCATGAGAAGAATGGAGGAGATCCGCTAAGCATGGGAACGCCTTCGCCGCCCGTCGTCGAAATCCGCAATATGAGCCGGTACGTGGACCAGGAGGTCACCGTCGAGGGATGGCTCTACAACCATCGCGAGAGCGGCAAAATCCTCTTTCCGATTTTCCGCGACGGCACCGGCCTGATGCAGGGCGTGGTGGTCAAAAGCGCCGTGCCGCCGGAATTGTTTGAAAAAGCGCGCTCTCTCACTCAGGAAACTTCCCTGCGCGTCACCGGCAAGGTCCGCGCCGAGCCCCGCGCGCCCGGCGGCTACGAGCTGGGCGTCACCGGCCTTGAAATTCTCCAGCTTGTTCCCGCCAGCCAGCCTTACCCCATCACGCCCAAGGAACACGGCGTCGAGTTCCTGATGGACCATCGCCACCTGTGGCTGCGCTCTTCGCGCCAGCGGGCCATCCTGGGCGTGCGGCACCAGATCATTCGCGCCTGCCGCGACTTTTTTGACGACCGCGGGTTCATTCTGGTCGATACGCCCATCCTCACGCCCAGCGCCTGTGAAGGCACTACCACGCTGTTTGAGGTGGATTACTTTGACCAGAAAGCCTACCTCGCGCAGTCGGGGCAGCTTTACAGCGAAGCCGCCATCATGAGCGTGGGAAAGTCCTACTGTTTCGGCCCGACTTTCCGCGCGGAAAAGTCCAAGACCCGCCGCCACCTGATGGAATTCTGGATGGTCGAGCCGGAAGTGGCCTTTGCCCACCTCGATGACGTGATGCAACTGGCCGAAGACCTGGTCTCGAGCGTCGTCGCACGCGTGCTGGAAAATTGCCGCCCGGAACTGGAAACCCTGGGCCGCGACGTCAGCAAACTGGAGCGCTGCGCGCCGCCCTTTCCGCGCATTTCCTACGACGACGCCGTCAAAATCCTCAAGGAAAAGGGCAGTGAGATCGAGTGGGGAGGAGATTTCGGCGGCACGGATGAAACCCTGCTGGCTGAAAATTTTGACCGGCCCGTCATGGTCCACCGCTACCCCAGCCAGGTGAAGGCTTTTTATATGAAGCCTGACCCGGAGCGCCCCGAGCTGGCCCTGTGCGTCGACGTGCTGGCACCCGAGGGCTACGGCGAAATCATCGGCGGCAGCGAGCGCCTGGCGGATTACGACCTGCTGGTGAAGCGCATGGAAGAATCCAAACTTCCGCGCCAGGCCTTCGAGTGGTATCTCGACCTGCGCCGCTACGGCACCGTGCCGCACTCGGGCTTCGGCCTGGGCCTGGAACGGGCCGTGCAGTTCATCACCGGGATGGGTAATATACGCGATGTGATCCCGTTCCCGAGGACGCCGAGCAGCGCGGAATTCTAGCCAAAGCGAATGGGAGACCCTGGTTACCGCTCGACAGAAACAGCTTTGGTGGTGGATATCATGCCAGCCGACGTCTACCTTGAAACGAGTTTCGTGAGCGCGTGTGTTTCCGACCGGACCGATGCAAAGAGCGTCTACCGCCGGGAGACGAGCCTGGAGTGGTGGAATACACAAGCCCGCCGGTACGATCTTTTCGTTTCGGCGGAAGTGCTGTGGGAGGACGCACATGAATGAGCCGCAGCGGGAAAGCGCAAGGCCAGATCCCTTGATAGACGAAGTGCGAGCAATACGAGCCAAGATCTCGGCGCAGTTCGGCAATGATGTGGGCAAGCTCTGCGAGCACCTGCGTTCTGTGGAAGCGCAGTACCCGGGACGAGTGGTCTCCTTGCGACGCACGAAAAAAGGAACAACGCCATGAGTCCTGCAGAAGAACTTGAACGGTTTGCAAAGCTGCTTCCGCGGTGATGGCCCGCGGGGCGAGGTCACGGCTGCGGCGTCACCGCGCGCGATTCGTTGCGGCCGGCGGACTCCCATCGCTGTACTCTTGCCCGCAGCGCGTCGACATGCTCAGGCCAATCGTGCAGGGTCGCGGGATCGTAGTCCGCGCCGTTCGGCCACACGAGCGTGTGGACCTCGGGATCGATTCGAACTTGGTTGAATAGGGCGAGATCGCGGAGCGGCCGGTACATTTCCCCGCCGAGGACGTCCTCGAAGCAAATCGTTTGTTGATCGCCGTCGTCGAATTCGATCCGCAATGTATACGGTCCAACGACTTCGACGCGGCAGACGCGGTAAAAGGGATGCTCCATCGTGGTAATCCTACCAAAGGGGGTCTACGCGAACCGGGATCTGACCGGCTTCGAGCCGTTCCCAATTCCTCCTAAGCTCCGCTTGGTGCAACTCGGCCCAAGCCTCCACAAGGCGGCGTTGCCGTTTCGGCAGCGATCCCGAGATCAATTCCACGGGCTCGATGGCGAATACGGCGGCGGCGTCTTGGTAGTAGGCGTGAAAATGCGGGGCATGATGCGGCGCGTTGGCCTCCGCGTACATGCGGATGATGATCCCATAAAAGCGGCATAGCTCGGGCATCACAGTATTATATGAGATGCTGGCATTGAAGTCAGCACCGCGAAGGAACTACCCCTTGTACCCGGACCGTTGCCGCCGGGCCCGGCCCGATTGGCGGAATTCGATCGCGTGGTCGATGAGTCCGCAGATCGAATACTTCGGGCGATAGCCGAGGACATAGCGGGCCTTGGTCACGTCCATGCAGAAATCCTGGCCCACCGGATCGACGAGGTCGACAACGTCGATGTTCAGTCGCCCGGCGATGTACGCCGCCGTTTCGGTGTAGTCGAACGGCTCGGCCATCGCGATATTGACGGTCTCGCCGTCGATGCCCTCGCGCTGGAGGGCCAAGAGGAACGCCTGGATGCAGTCTTCCACGGCCACGATGTG
>JAJYKC010000197.1 GCA_021788955.1 Acidobacteriota bacterium | reverse complement strand
GAACCGCTCTTTCAGCACCATCTTCCGGATCTTCCCCGTCCCCGTCTTCGGAAGTGGCTCGTCGGAAAACTCAATAACCCGCGGCAGTTTGAACCGCCCCAGTCTCGTCCCCAGAAACTCCAGTAACTGCTCGGCCGTCAGCGTCGACCCCGCCTTCCTCACCACAATCGCCGCCGGCACCTCGCCCCATTTCTCGTCCGGCGCCGGCACTACCGCGCACTCAAACACCTCCGGATGCGCGAAGATATGCTTCTCCACCTCCAGCGACGATATGTTCTCCCCGCCGCTGATGATGATCTCCTTCTTCCGGTCGACGATGTGTATGTATCCTTCCTCGTCCCACACCGCCATGTCTCCCGTGTGAAACCAATGCCCGCTCATCACCGCGCGCGTTGCCTCCGCCTCGTGGAAGTACCCGTCCATCACGTGGTCGCCCATCGCCACAATCTCGCCGATCGACCGCATGTCCCGCGGCACATCCTGCATCTCATGATCCACCACCCGGATCGACACGTTCGGGATCGGCCAACCTGCCATCGACCGTCTCCGCCACCTCTCCTCATCGCTCGGGTAACTCGGCCACTTATCCCGCCCGCTCGTAACCACCGGACTCGTCTCCGTCAACCCGTACCCCGCGAACACATTGCACTTGAACTTCGCTTCCATCCGAGCAACCAGCTCCGGCGTCGACGCCGCCCCGCCCAGCATGATGTTCCGCAGGCTCGACAAATCGAATCGCCCGTCCTCCGGCGAGTTCAAAAGCGCGTTCGCCATCGTCGGCACCAGGCTCATGTCCGTCGCCTTGTGCTGCTCAATCAGCCCGAACACCTGCGCCGGCTCGAACCGCCGCACCATCACTTGTTTCGTCCCCAGCATCGTCGAAGTCTGCGGCCGTCCCCAACCGTTGGCATGAAACAGCGGAATCGTGTGCAGGTCCACCATCGACTCGATGTCCTTCGCCACGGTCGCCACCGCCATCGCATGCATATACAGCGTCCGGTGCGACAGCACCACTCCCTTCGGCGTCCCCGTGCTCCCGCTCGTGTAGAACAACTCCGCCGGCGCCATCTCGTCATAAGTGAAAATGTCCGCGCGCTCCGCCGTCCCCTTCTCCACCAGTTCTTCGTAACTCAAATCCGCCGGCGCCGCCCCTCCGTCGATTCCTACATAGTGCCGGATCGAAGGACACACCGCCTTCAACTCCTCCACCAGCGGCGCGAAATCCGCTTCGAATATCAGCATCCGCGCGCCGGCGTGATTCATGATCGCCGTCATCTCCTGTTTGGACAACCGCACGTTCAGCGGCATCACAATCGCCCGCGCCTGCACCACCCCGTAGTAGCCCTCCAGCAACTGGTGATTGTTGAAGCTCAGGTACGCCACGCGGTCCCCCGCCTCCACGCCCATCTTCCCCAGCGCCGACGCCAGCCGCTCGCACCGCTCCCCAAACTGCCCGTACGTGAACGGCTTCTCGCCGCAGACCACCCCCGTCTTATCCGCGAAAAGATCCACAGCCCGGTGAAGACACCGCAAAGGTGTGAGCGGTACAAACATGGGGCGATTGTACTAAAACCGCACCCGCGCGGAATCGCCCCTGCCGGTGAACTCCCTATCGATGTACCCCCTATCGATGTACTCTTGGATACATCCGCCAGTACGGCGCCGCCCGCAGCGCCTCCAGCGCCGCGGCTTCCCCCTTCGCCTCGATCGCCCCCAGCAACCGATGCGCGAAGTAACCCTTCCATAGCGCATAGCACGCCGCGTAACCCACCGCCCGGTTCGCATAGCCCGCCAGGTTCGCCGCCTCAATCGGCGGATCGTTCTCCCCGCACGCTGCGTCCCGCAACTCCTCCAGATACCGCCTCACATCCGCCGGCGGCGCATCCCCCGTCACCGCCATGGCAAGGTTCCGGTCCGCATCCAGATACGCCTGCCACCGTGGGATCCAGTTATTCCGGTCGTCCCCTAGCGCCAACCCATCCGCGAATACCACCGCCTCCAGCGCCACCGTAATCGAAGGCTGCTCCTGATAAAACTTCACCAGCATCTGCGCGTGCCGCCGCGTCTCCTCGCTCGCGCTAAGGCCCGCCGTCCCGATCCCCTGCATCAACGAAACAAATGCCGCCGACCCCGCTGGCAGCACCACCGGATTCACCGACCGGAATTGAAACGGACTTACTTCGTGATACACCGGCTTCCCCGCCGCGTTATGCACCATCCACCGCACCGAGTAAGCAATCACATCCCGGTCTGTCTGATTCGCCAGCAACACCACATACGGCAGCAAATCGTCCGCGAACTTGTCGCGCTTCTCATCGAGCGCAAACTCAAACTCCGCCGACCCGCTCGTGTACAGCCCCAGCCCCTCGGCCCTCAAATCCACAACACTCAATACACTGTTACTCACTTCGTCACCAGATAAACCGCCAACTCCGCCATCAGGTTCGGAAACCGCTTCACCGTTCCGCCCCGCCCCAGAAAATACCGCCGCTCCACTTTCCACCGTTGCTCCCGCGCCAGCAGTTCGAAATCCGTCACCGTCAGAAAGTGAATGTTCGGCGAGTTATACCACTCATATGGAAACAGCTTCGTCTGCGGTGAACGTCCGGTCCACAAATGCGCCAGCCGCACCGTCCAGTGCCCGAAGTTCGGAAATCCCACCACCGCCCGCTTCCCCACCCGCAGCATCTCCCGCAGCACCGCCACCGGCGCCCGCGTCTCCTGCAGCGTCTGGCTCAGGATCACGTAGTCGAACGTCCCCTCCGGGTAATCCCGCAGCGCCTCTTCAATGTCGCTCTGAAATACCGCCACGCCCCGCGCAATCGCCTTCTGCACCTGCTCCCGGTCGATCTCCACTCCCCGCGCTTCCACGCGCTTCTCGCGCTTCAGCCACGCCAGTAACTCCCCGTCCCCGCACCCTAAGTCGAGCACCTTTGCCCCGCGCTCGACAATCTCCCCGATAATCGCATAGTCCCGCCGCCCCGGCTTCCCGTTCACCAGCGGTCCCTGGCCCCACGACGACGCGCTCATGCCGCAATCTCCGCGTAAGTGCTCGCCAGGAACCCGCGCACCAGCTCGCTCTCTTCCCTTACATCCACCAGAAACGCGTCGTGTCCGTAATTTGAAGTAAGCTCGCAGTAAGCCACGTCCCGGTTCCGGCTCCGCAGCGCCCGCACAATTTCGAGCGATTGATAACTCGGATACAGCCAGTCGCTCGTAAAGCTCAACACCAGAAACCGCGCCGCCGTCTGCCCCAGCGCATCCCCCGGCGACGCATGACCCGCGCTCAGGTCGAAATAATCCATCGCCTTGCTGATATACAGATACGAGTTCGCGTCGAACCGCTCCACAAACTTACTCCCGCGGTATCGCAAGTAACTCTCCACCTCGAAATCCACCGAAAAGTCGAACCCGAATTCGTCCTTCCCCCTCAATCGCCGCCCGAACTTCTCCCGCATGGACGCATCGCTCATGTAAGTGATGTGCCCCACCATCCGCGCCACCGCCAGCCCCCGTGCCGGCTTCGGACCGTCGTAGTAATCCCCGCTGTTCCAGTCCGTGTCCGCCATGATCGCCTGCCGCCCCACTTCGTTGAACGCGATCTGCTGCGCGCTGTGCCGCGACGTCGTCGCTATCGGAATCACCGCCGCCACAGCCTCCGGATACGACACCGCCCACTGCAACGCCTGCATACCCCCCATCGACCCGCCCGACACCGCCAGCAACCGTTCGATCCCCAACTGCTCGATCAGCATCTTCTGCAGCCGCACCATGTCCCCGATCGTAATCAACGGAAACGTCATCGCATACGGCCGCCCCGTCGCCCCATTCACCGTCGCCGGCCCCGTCGTCCCGCGGCACCCTCCCAGCACGTTCGCGCAGATCACAAAGTACCGGTCCGTATCAAACGCCTTCCCCGGACCGATCACGTTGTCCCACCACCCCTCCTGCCCCTCCGCGTTCTCGAACGCCGCGTGCGCATCCCCCGAAAACGCATGAAGGATCAGAATCGCGTTCGACCGCGCCGCGTTCAGCGCCCCGTACGTCTCGTAAGCCACCTCCACCGGGGCCAGCGCCACTCCCGAATCGAGCGTGATCGAATCGAAGCGAGCAAACTTCGTCTCAACAACCATCGGATCTCATCGTAGGCTTACGGACGTCTCCTGATTGATTCAGGATACCAGCCCCGCATGCCGCTCCCGGCTCCCGGTTCCTTGCTCCTTGCTTCTTGCTTCTTGCTCCCAACCGATCTCTGTTATCATCGTTCAGGAGCGTTGGCGCCGGGCGATCGCTCGGCCTCCTATAAATTGATCCAACACTCAATCGTCTTGGGGTCCGACTCGGTTTTCGTGCCCGTGCGCAGGCTCCGGCGGCAGTCACCGCCATGGAGAAGCCTAAAGGTACGCGGGGGACTCCGCCCCTGTTACCCCGGGGTCAAGGACGGAGGTTGAGTCTCACCGGCGCGACCCGCTCCACTTCACGGTAATTCCCGCGAATGAATCTTCTGTTTATCGGCGATATCTACGCCTCGCCCGGGCGCCGCATTGTAGCCCAATATCTCAACGGCATCGTCTCGGCCGAAAAAATCTCCCTCGTCATCGCCAACGCCGAAAACTCCGCCGGCGGCTTCGGCATCACGCCCATGATCGCCGAAGAACTCTTCGGCCTCGGCATCGACGTCCTCACCACCGGCAACCACGTATGGGATAAACGCGAAGTCTACGATTACTTCGCCCGCGAACCGCGCCTCCTCCGCCCCGCCAACTACCCTCCCACGCTCCCCGGCGCAGGCCTCCACATCGCCCGCGCCCGTAACGGCGTCGAAGTAGCCGTCATGAACCTCCAGGGCCGCACTTACATGCCCTCTACCGACTGCCCCTTCCGCCGCGCCGACGAGTTACTCGCCTCCCTCACCGAATCCGTCAAAGTCCGCTTCGTCGACTTCCACGCCGAAGTATCCAGTGAGAAAGTCGCCATGGGCTGGCACTTGAACGGCCGCGTCTCCGCCGTCGTCGGCACACATACTCACATCCCCACTGCCGACGAACGCGTCCTTGCCGGAGGCACCGCCTATCTCACCGACGCCGGCATGACCGGCTCTTACGATTCCGTCATCGGCGCCGAAAAACATCTCGCCCTCAGCCGCTTCCTCACCGCCACGCCCGTCCGCTTGGAAACCGCCAAAGGAGGCGTCGAACTCCACGCCGTCATCGTCACTGTCGACCCCTCCACCGGCCGCGCCACCGCCATACGCCGCTACACAACCCGCTAAACTAGCGCAGGTGACCGTCGCCCGCGCCCGCACTCTCCTCGGCGTACTCCTCTGCGCCTCCACCCTCCTCAATTACCTCGACCGCCTCTCCATCGGCATCGTCAGCGTCGAAATCCGCACCCAGTTCCACATGACTCCCCAGGACTACGGCAACGTCCTCAGCCTCTTCTTCGTCGCCTACACCGTCATGTACGCCGGCTCCGGCTGGGTCCTCGACCGCCTCGGCACTCGCCGCGGCTTCGCCCTCTTCATGGCCGCCTGGTCCCTCGCCCAAATGCTCCACGGCTTCGCCCAGGGCATCGCCACCCTCGCCGCCTGCCGCTTCCTCCTCGGTCTCGCCGAACCCGGCGCATGGCCCGGAGCCGCCAAGGCCGTCGCCGAATGGCTCCCGCCCCCGCGTCGCGCCCTCTATATGGGCATCTTCAACTCCGGAACCTCTCTCGGCTCCGCCGCCGCCCCCGTCCTCATCGCCGCCATCACCATCTCCTACGGCTGGCGCTCCGCCTTCGTAGTTACAGGTCTCCTCGGCATCATCTGGCTCATCGCCTGGCTCGCCTTCT
>JAJYKC010000196.1 GCA_021788955.1 Acidobacteriota bacterium | reverse complement strand
CAAGTGCGCCCAACTCGCCAAGGTCTTCAGCCATTCCAGCAGGAAGGTCTTCCGGCCCTCGCGCGTTTTCCACCAGCCTTCGGGCGTGAAATACTCGTCGGGCGAGGCGACCATGGAAAACTCGATTCCCGGGGCATCCTCGATGTAGTCAGTTCGCGCGCGGCGAGTGTGGTAGTTGCTGGTAACGATGTCTGCGCGCACCAATCCTAATTCTCGCAGTTTCGCCGCGACGTCCCGGGCCTCCTCGCGCGTTGAGCGTGAGTCGTTGGGAAAGGGGATGAACCAGGATGCCGGGTAGCCTTGGCGGATGATGAAGCGGATGGCGGCGTCGCTCTCATGTTCGCCGTATAAGCCGCTCGGGCCGCTGACGAGAACCTTCGGGGCGTAGCCCTGCCTGACGAGTTCGGCCGCCTTCCGGATGCGATCGCCCGAGTAATCGCCGGCGAGGACGACGACGATATCGGCATGGCGGGGCGGTTCGGACTTGACCAGGAACTCACCGAGGGCGGACAGACAGGTACGCCATGCGAGAACAAGCAGCAGAGCAAGGACGGCGCCAGTGACGGCGGCGGCGCGCAGGCGGCGGGCGGTCAACGTGAGAAATCCGTAGCGGCTATTGGCGCTCCGGACCGCTGTCCGGCGGAGAGTTGTTCGAATCGAGATGCCCGACCGACTTCAATTGCTGGAACATACGCTCCACTTCCGCTTCGTCGTTGGCGAGCAGCAGCGGATAGCGCCGCAGTTTCGGCTTGGTGGGCTCCTCTGCGCCCAATCCCCAGAACTCCCGATAGGGGACGCCGTCGATGACGGCGCCGCGCGACATCAGCCGGATGTCGTGCAACAACGACTCCCTTGCCACGCGGCTCCCGCAATGAATCACGAGTGTTTCTTCGCGGCTGGCGAGCGTCAGGCGCATAACGAGGGGCGTCATCGCGAGCCGCCTCACTTGATATATGCCGGTCCAGGGAATGCGCGTTCTGCGCTGCACCAGGTGCGTGTCTCCGATTTCGACGCCCGGAATCAGGCCCATCGCGACCGCGAGCAGGCCGCTCACGGCAAGAGCGCCGGTCGCGACCCAAGCGGCCGGGAGAGTCAGCGAGATCGAGGCGGACACCGCCGCCAGGGCCAAGCCGCCGAGCCCGGCGAACAACAGCGACCGCGCGGCCGGATAGCGTGTAGGTTGCCCTTGCACAACTTTAGACTAACCCCGCTTCACGCCGCCGTCAATCGCCGTTTTGGCGCTGTTGCGCGCCAGGTCTCGCAGCATCATAATTCCGCGCCAGGTATAGTGAAGTCCGCTCCAGGCGGTCGGCACGGCGACGGTTGCCAGGACCAGTCCCCGGTCCAGCCGCGCGGACGGATCGGCCAGCACGGCCAGCCCGACGGCAATCTGCGCGCCGGTGCTTATCTTGCCCCAAACCGACGGCGGGAAACTCCTCAGCCGGGTGAATAACAAAGCCCAGGCGGCGAACGCGAGGATCATCAGGTCCCGGCCGAACACCAAGGCCACCAGCCATGCCGGGAGGTAACCGGCCAGCCCCTCGGAAAAATAGACGGTCACGAGCAGCAGTTTGTCGGCGATCGGATCCAGATAGGCGCCGAGCGCCGATTCTACCCGCAGCCTTCGCGCCGCCCAGCCGTCCAGATAATCGGTGATGGCGGCCAGAAGCAGAACGGCCAGAGCGATTCGTTCGTGCCGGCGCAGAATCGCCCATGCAACGGCGGGCGCGAGCGCCGCGCGCAGCAAACTCAGAAAATTCGGAAGCTTACGGGACAAGCGAATGCGCGACGCGCGTGGCCAACTGGTCGAAGCTCAGGATCTCGTAAATGGTCGGGTCCGACATGATGCGTTTCACCAGTTCGGCGTGCATGGCGTGGCCGGCCCTCTCCGCGATGACGTGGCCCAGGAGCGGCCTTCCCACCAGCGCCAGATCCCCGATCAGGTCCAGCGTTTTGTGCCGGCAACACTCGTCCGGGAATCGCAACCCCCCAACGTTAGCGACGCTTGCGGCCTGGAAACAGATGGCGTTGTCGAGGCTCGCCCCGCGGATGAGGCCCATATCCCTCATCTGCGGCAATTCGTGCTCGAAGCCGAAGGTCCTGGCCGGCGCGATTTCCGTCGCATACCTCTCCGGCGTCACTTCCAGATCCAGCGACTGTCTTCCGATCAGCGGATGGTCGAAGAAAATGTCGCAGGTCAGCAGGAACCGGTCTGAGGGAAGAATGGTGATTCTTTTGTTCCCCGTTTCCACCGAAACCGGCCGGCGGATTCTCAAATACTTCTTCCGGCGCCGGTACGCCTTCAGGCCGGCTTGGCGCAGCAACTCCACGTAGGGCTGTCCGCTGCCGTCGAGGATCGGCACCTCCAGGTTGTCAATCTCGATGTAGGCGTTGTCCACTCCCATGCTGTACAAAACGCTCAGCAGGTGTTCGGTAGTCGATATCAAGACGCCCTGGCGCATCAGGCTTGTCGCGTAGCTGACCCGGGCCACGTGGCGCCAGCTTGCAGGAACCGGGAAGCGGTCCAGATCGGTTCGCAGGAAGACGATTCCGGTGGAAGGAGGCGCGGGAAGAATTCGAATGTGTACCGGCACTCCGTGATGCAGCCCGACGCCTCTCGCCTCAACGGGCCGCTGAACGGTAGTTTCAAATCTCAAGATAAATCCTCTGAATCGTCCGTATCAGGTTCACTAAACCCAACATTCTATCAGCGTCGGATGCAGATGCGTAGCTGTTTGATTCAATGGAGGTTATAAACTTTTGTATGTGGCGTTTCTGACACGGTATTTGTGGGATTTGTGTAGCGCTCAAGCCACAGTTTGCAGGTGCGATTCATCCCATAGGCCCAGCGGTTAGTATAGTTAATTCATGCCGCGCCTCCGGCTGTTCCTTGTCGATTCCTACGGCTACATCTTCCGTGCCTACCACGCGCGCGCGCGCTCCGGTGCGCCTCCGATGCGCACGAACGCGGGCTTGCCGACGGAGGCGGTTTACATCTTTCACAACATGCTGCGGAAACTGGTGGAGACCCATCATCCGGACTACCTCGGCGCGGTGTTTGAAAGTGGCAAGACGTTCCGGGACGAAGCGTTCGCGGGCTACAAGGCGAACCGGGCGGAGATGCCGCCGGAGCTTGCGCAGCAGATTCCGTACATCCGGCGCATGCTGGAGGCGATGCGGGTTCCGATTCTGGAGTTCCCGGGATTTGAGGCGGACGATGTGATCGGTGCGCTGGCGCGCCGGGCTTCCGGCAAATTCGACGTGGTTATTGTCTCGAGCGACAAGGACCTGCTGCAACTGGTTGACGGGCACATATCGATGCTCAACCCGGCGAAGGACGACACGCTTTACGACGCCGCGCGGACGGAGGAGTTCATGGGCGTCAAGCCGACGCAGGTGGCTGACCTGCTGGCGCTGAAGGGCGATGCCGTCGACAACATCCCCGGCGCGCCCGGGATTGGCGACAAAGGGGCGAAGGAGCTGATCGCTCAGTTCGGTTCGGTGGAGGCGGCGCTGGACCGCGCGGACGAGGTCAAGAAGAAGACGCACCGGGAGAGTCTTCTTGCCCACCGCGATCAGATCCTGTTGAGCAAGCATCTGGCGACCGTCGATACGAGCGTGCCGATTGAAGCCGAAATTGAGAGCCTGCGGGCGCAGGCGCCGGAATGGGCGGAGCTCCGGGGCCTGTACCAGGAGCTCGAATTTCACAGCCTGCTGAAACAGACTGCGGCAAACGCTCCGGTGGGGGCCGGGGATTATGCCGAACTGGGGACGGCTGCGGAACTGGAGGCGTATCTCGAGTCGATCCCCGCCGATAGCGCGGCGGGTTTCGCGGTGGCGAAGCGGGAGGAGGGCGCGTTAGTTCCTCCGATGGCGGCCGTGGCCGCCCGAGCGGGCCATGCGCGGGAGTTTGCAATCGAGCTTCTTTCAGCCGCCGGGCCGTTCCTTTCGGACGGGAAGCGGCCGAAAGCGGTGTACGACCTGAAATCGACGCTTCTAGCGCTCGATGGCACAGGTGTTGCGCTAAGTGGCGTGGCTCATGACCTGATGCTGTATGAGTTCCTCCTCACGGCGGACCCGGGCGGGTGCTCGCTGTCATTTCTCTCGGATAAATACAAGCACGCTCCACCCGCTCCGGGCGCCGCGGCCTCGGCGTCGCTGGCTGCCGAACTCGGGCCGCGCCTGGCCGCCGAGGTTCGGGACGCGGGCCTGACGCGGGTGTATGACGAGATTGACCTTCCGCTGGCTCCCGTGCTCGCCCGGATGGAGGCGAATGGCATTTCGATCGCGCCGGAAGCCCTGGCTGAAATGTCGCGGCGGCTGGAAACGGAGATCGAGCGGCTCACCTCGGCGATCCACGCGCTCGCGGGCAAGCCGTTCAACATCAATTCCCCGCAGCAACTGGCGAAGGTGTTGTTCGAAGATCTTCAACTGCCCGCTCCGACGCGCGGCCGGAGCAAGCAGCCTTCGACCGACGCGAGCGTCCTCGAAGGGCTGGCCGGCGATTACGAGATTGCCCGGCTGGTGCTGGAGTACCGGCAACTGACCAAGCTGAAGGGCACGTATATCGACGCGCTGCCGCAGCTTGTGCGGGCCTCGAGCGGACGCATCCACACGACGTTCCACCAGACGGGCGCGGCCACGGGCCGGTTGTCTTCCTCGGACCCGAATCTGCAGAACATCCCGATCCGCACCGATCTCGGACGCGAGATTCGAGCCGCGTTCGTGCCGGAGAAGGGCTGGAAGCTGCTGGCAGCGGACTATTCGCAGATTGAGCTTCGGCTGCTCGCCGATGTGTCCGGCGATGCGGTGCTGACCGAGGCCTTCCGCAACGGCGAAGACATTCACGCACGGACGGCGGCGGAGGTATTCGGCGTGATGCCGGCTCTGGTTACGTCCGAGATGCGGCGCGCGGCCAAGGCCGTGAATTTCGGGATCGTGTACGGGCAGACGCCGTTCGGGCTGGCGCAGTCGCTCGGCATTTCGCGGCAGGAAGCGGAGCGGTACATCAATACGTACTTTGCCCGGCACGAAGGGGTGCGACGGTACATTGACGCGGCGGTCGAAGAGGCACGCTCGACCGGGTACGCGCGCACGTTGTTCGGGCGGCGGCGTCCGATACCGGGACTGGACAGCCCGAACCCGAGCGCGCGTTCGTTTGCCGAGCGCACCGCCGTCAACACGCCGCTGCAGGGCGCCGCGGCGGACCTGATCAAGCTCGCCATGATCCGCATCGACCGCGCGATGGCGGAAGGTAAGCTTCGAAGCCGGATGCTGCTGCAGGTACACGACGAACTGGTTTTCGAGGCTCCGCCGGAGGAGGTTGACGGCCTTGCGGCGATGGTCAAACACGAAATGGAGCATGTGCACAGCTTTGCCGTCCCACTTGTAGTGGAAGTGGGAATCGGCGAGAATTGGCGTGACGCCAAATGACACGATTCGCTGCCTTCTGCACACTTGCCGTTCTGCTCACCGGCTGTTCGGGTTCGAAACAGAGCGCTCCTCAGGAGTCCGCCGCGCCCAGCAAACCGGCGCCGGAGGTTTATAAAGCCCAGTTCGACACGAGCAAAGGCACATTCGTCGTTGAGGTGACCCGCGCTTGGGCGCCGTACGGGGCGGACCGCTTCTACGATCTGATCCAGCAGCATTTCTACGACGATGCGCGGTTCTTCCGCGTGCTCAAGGGTTTTGTGGTGCAGTTCGGGATCAACAAGGACCCGGACGTTGAAAGCCGGTGGCGCAACAACGTCATCCCGGACGACCCGGTGGGGCAGTCGAACTCGCGCGGGACGCTTACCTTTGCGACGAGTGGCCCGAACACGCGCACCACGCAGCTTTTCATCAACCTGGGGGACAATGCGCGGCTGGACC
>JAJYKC010000195.1 GCA_021788955.1 Acidobacteriota bacterium | reverse complement strand
GTCCGTTGCATAAAGCGTCGGCTTCATAGCGCCGCACGGCCTCGCGCGCCAGGCGCAGGTAGCGCTCTTCCAGAACTCTCTTTGCGGTGGGCGTGAGCGCGATCCCCTCGGCGGCGGTTGAATCGAGCAACGTCCACGCGATCTCCGCGCTCATCCGGCGCAGGCCCTTACTCGCATCGGCAGGCGACAGTTCCTGGTGCTTGTGTTCGTAGTTATCGCTGATGTCGATCTGGCAGACGCGCTGTGCGCCGCAGTTCCGCCATGCCTCAGCGAGCAACCCAACTTCGAGCCCCCAGCCCGCGCCGAAACAACTGGACCGCAGCAAGCCCGTGGTCATCGCGAACTCACCGGCCAGGGCATAGCGGAAGCTGTCCAGGTACTCGAGGAAGCCGCTGCCGGGTTCAAGCCCGCGCAGCGCGCGCACCAGCGGCGTGAAGAACAGGCGGGTCACGCGGCCGTATAATTGGTTGGCCACGCGGGCGTAGTAGCCTTTGGCGTATTCGAAATCGAGGCCGGGATGCGTGAGGGGCGAGCAGAGCCTCGCCACCAGCGAGCGCCGGTAGTTGCGGATATCGCAGTCGTGAAACGCAATTGCGTGGAAGCCGCCCTGTGCGAGCAGGTAACCGGCCGCGAGCCAGCAGGCGCGGCCCTTGCCCGCGGCGCCAACCCGGAGACCCTCTTTTTCCAGGCTCCGGAGAAGCACCGCGATTCTCGGATGATCCACCTGCAGGAACGAAACCGGGGTTTCGAAATCCTCGAAGAACGACCGGGCGTGGCGGTATTGCGCTTCGTTTGCCCGGCCCAACGCCACCACAATCCGGCCCAGGAAACGCTGCCCGCGAAGTTCGTTCGCGATGCTTCGCATCGCCGGGTGCTCGAACTCCGAGTACAGCGCCGGAAGGGCGAGCGCGACCGGCCGCAACGCGGCGTAGCAGGCCAGTTCCGCTTCGGCCTGGGCGTCAAAGCCGGCCGCGAAGCGGTGCAACGTCGTTACGACACCGGTTTGATGAAAATCGGCCACGCGTTTCATTCCCTTTCATGACCAGCGTACGGGCCGGCGCCGAATGGAACCATCCTGTCGATAGGGGAGGCCGGAAGCCGTGGAAATTACACGCGTTCTTCGGCGGCGGGCAGCGGGATGGACCGCAGATCGGGCGCAGCCGGCTCGCCCCAGGCGCGAAACCAGAGGTCGAGCATGAGCAGCATCCACAGCCAGTAGCTGTTGTCGCGCCGGCCGTTCTCATGTTCGGCGATGAGATGGGAGACGAATTTGGGCGAAGTAAAACCGCGGTTGCGGAACGCCGGGCCTTCCAGATGATCCCGGAGGAAACCGCGCATCGGTCCGCGGAACCACACCGGCAGCGGCAGCGCGAAACCTTTTTTCGGCAGCGTAAGGAGTTCGGGCGGAAGCCGGTCCCCCACGGCGTCCAGGAAGAAGCGTTTCCCCCGGCCTTCGCGCATGTTCCAAGGATAAGGAACACGCGCGGCAACCGCTGCGAGCTCGTGGTCGAGCATCGGGCTCCGGACCTCGAGCGAGTTCGCCATCGACATGCGGTCCACCTTCACGAGCATGTTCCCCGTCAGCTTTACGGCCGCTTCGAAGTACAGCGCCTGGCGCACGATGTCCGGTTCCCCGGCGAGCAACCCATCGGGGAATGTGGAGCGGAGGAAGCTTTCGGAATCCGGAGTGCGCCACGGTTCGAGCAGCAGGTTCCGCAGCACGAAGTGAGGCGTGTAACTGGCTTCGAAGTAGCGCTCGATCGCGTTCGGCCGGCTCACCATGCGCAGATAGTTCTTGCCGTAGGCCGAATAGGGGAGGAGATCGGCGAACCCGGCGATGGCGCGGCGCACGGAGGAGGGCACACGGTCCAGCCACTGTTTTCGCCGGATGAAGGCGGGCGCTTCGTATCCGGCGAACAACTCGTCGCCGCCGTCGCCCGTGAGCGCTACTTTGACGTGCTGCACGGCGAACTGCGAAACCAGAAACGTAGGAATCGCCGACTCGTCGCCGAACGGCTCGTCGAAGTAGCGCACGAGGCTCGATATCAGCGGCACGCAGTCCGGCTCGAGAACGATCTCGTGGTGCTCGGTGTGGAATTTCTCCGCTATCAGCCGCGCGTGCGGCAGTTCGTTGAAGCCGGCCTCGCGAAAACCGATGGAAAACGTCTTCACCGGCGCGTTGGACTGACGCGCCATGGAAGCGACCACGGAACTGGAATCGATGCCTCCGCTTAGAAACGCGCCCAGCGGCACGTCGGCGATCATGCGCAGCTTTACGCTTTCGTCGAACACTTCGCGCAACTGGCCGCGCGCGGCCCCCGGGTCGAAACCGGCTGCGCGCGCTTCGGCGGGCTCGGGCAGAGTCCAGTACCGCCCTTCCCGCACCGTACCGTCTTGCGAGTAAGTCAGCCATCCGCCGGGTGTCAGTTTGCGGATGGCGCGGAATGGACTAAGGGGATCGGGGATGTAGCCGAAGCGGAAGTAAAGGCGCAGCGCGTCTTCGTCCACTTCGAGCGGCGCCCCGGCGGCCCGCAAGCACTTCAGTTCGCTGCCGAAGACGATGCCGCGGTCGAGGATTGCGTAGTAAAGCGGCTTCTTGCCGAACCGGTCCCGCACCAACAGCAGGCGCCGCGAGCGCGCGTCCCAGATGGCGTAGGCGAACATGCCCCGCAGCCGCGCGATACCCTGCTCGCCTTCCTGCTCGTAGAGGTGAACGAGGGCTTCCGTGTCGCTGAAGGTGCGAAAGCGGTGGCCCTGCGCGATCAGACGCTCGCGGAGTGACTGATAGTTGTAGATCTCGCCGTTGAACACCACCCAGACGGAGCCGTCCTCATTGGAAATCGGCTGGTGGCCGCCGCCGAGGTCAATGATGCTGAGGCGGCGCATGCCGATGGCGCAGCCGCCGTCGACGTGATAGCCCTCGTCGTCCGGACCGCGATGGCGAATGAGATCGCACATGGCCCGGACCGTGACAGGGTCCGGCGAGGTTTGGGGGAGAAAGTAACCGGCAATTCCGCACATGCGGCGAGGCTCACCCCCAACG
This sequence comes from Acidobacteriota bacterium, assembly GCA_021788955.1. Next base: position 2,845 of record JAJYKC010000195.1, on the reverse strand, counting down.
ATACCATCGGCCGGCTCCGGCCCCGCCCGAGCGGCATCTCAACGGCGGTACGGAGCCGTGGAGGCGCGGACGATCAGCTTCGTGGCGATTACGGGTTCGGCGCCGTCCTCCTGGCCCAGGTCCATGTTCCGGGCCAGGCATTCGAAAGCGCGCTCGGCGATCTCGGTGCGCGGCAGGCGGACGGTGGTTAGAGGAGGATCGGTAAAGGCGGCGAGCTGGATGTCGTCGAAGCCGACGACGGAAATGTCCTCGGGCACGCGGAGGCCGGCGTTCCGGATAGCCCGCAGGGCGCCGATCGCGGTAAGGTCGTTTGAAGCCAGAACCGCGGTGGGGCGCTCGTCGAGCGCGAGCAGACGCTGCATCGCATCGAAGCCGCCGTCGATTCTGTGGCCGCCGTCGGTGACCATCCGCGGGTCCTCGATCGGGAGCCCGGCGTTGCTCAGGCACTCGAGAAACGCGTCCCGCCTGACGCGCGCCGATTTCAGGTTGTCCGGTCCGCTGAGGAACCCGATCCGGCGGTGGCCGAGCGAGATGAGATGTCTTACAGCCGTACCCACGCCGTCGGCGTAGTCCACTCGCAGATTCGAGATCAGTCGTCCCGGCGCGGCGACATCGAGAAAGACCATCGGCACGTTGCGGTTCTTTAACTCCGCAATCAGCGATTCGTCCATTTCCGAGGTCATGATCGCTACGCCGTCCGCCTTCCGCTCGAGCATGCGGCGGATGGCGAGAGAAGTCCGCGCGGCGTCGTAGTTGGTCGAGGCGACCAGCGTATCGTAGCCGCTTTCCAGAGCGGCTTCGGCAAAACCCTGCACCAGTTCGGGGAAAAACGGATTCGTAATATCGGAAACGATCAGCCCGGCGATGTGGCTTCGTCCGGAGGCGAGCGAGCGCGCATGCACATTCGGGTAATAATTCAACTCCCGAATCGCGTGCCACACCCTCTCCGCCGTCTCGGAGTTCACCCGGGAGTCGTGATGAATCGCGCGGGATACGGTCGCCGTGGACACCTTCGCGCGCTTTGCTACCTCGCGAATGCTCATGCCTGTTTCGCCCAACTTGGGGGATCGCGCGAATCCGGAACGCTCCCCCTTGCAAGATCGTCCCGCTCGCGCTGTAAACGTTTTCGAGAATAAGGCCGATGGACTTATAAAGTCAAGAGGAAATGTGAGAACCTGGGGACTATTCGGTCGATTCAGGACAACTCCGGTAGCCACCCGCGGTCCCTGCCCGCCACAGCCGCGCTGGTCCTGATCGACGTCCAGCGCGCGATCGACCATCCGGACTGGGGCGTCCGGAATCATCCCGGGGCCGAGGGCAACATCGCGGCGCTGCTTGAAGCCTGGCGCCTCGGGGGCAGGCCCATCTATCACGTCCGCCACGACTCCCTCGAACCGAATTCGTATTACCGCCCGGGCCAGCCGGGGCACGATTTTAAGCCCGAAGCCATGCCATTACCCGGTGAAACGGTGATCCCAAAAAACACGAATAGCGCGTTTATCGGCACGGATTTCGAACGGCGGCTCCGCGCGGCAAAGCAAACCACGCTGGTCGTTGCCGGCCTGATAACGAATAACAGCGTCGAAGCCACGGTCCGCATGGCCGGGAACCTGGGCTTCGAGGTTTATCTGGCCGAGGACGCCTGCTTCACCTTCGGCCGCCGCGATTGGGCCGGCGCCTTCCGCACCGCCGATGAAGTTCACCTGATGAGCCTGGCGAACCTCGACGGCGAGTACTGCACCGTCGTGCGGACGGAAGAAGTTCTGAGGGCACTCGGAGCTACGTAGCCTTCTTCGCCGCGTGGGCCGCGGGCCGGCGCACCGGAGGTTTCTCGCCGGGGGCGTAGATGTGCTGAATCGTCACGCGGACCAGTTTCACCGGGGTCCGCGGACGGTCGTTTGCGTTCCGAGGCACTTTCGAAATCGCGTCGGCCACTTCCTGGCCTTGAATGACCTGCCCGAACACCGTATAGTCGCCGTTCAGGCTGGGATACGGCGCGACCGTGATGAAGAACTGGCTGCCGTTGGTGTCGCGCCCGGCGTTGGCCATGGCGAGCACGCCCTTCTTGTCGAACTTGTACTGGTTGTCTTCGTTCTTGAACTTGTAGCCGGGCGAGCCGGAGCCGTCGCCTTTCGGGTCCCCACCCTGGATCATGAAATCCGGGATCACGCGATGGAAGACTGTACCGGTATAGAGCGACCGGCGGACGGGGCGGTGAGTCTTGGGGTCGGTCCAGGTCTTGGTCCCGCGCGCGAGGCCGACGAAGTTCCGGACTGCGATGGGCGCCTCCTTGTCATACAGCCTGCAAACGATATTGCCCATCGATGTTTGAAACGTGGCGTAGAGCCCCGGTGGAAACTGGGGCGCGGTTTCACTCTTCGCTGGGGCCGATGCCGGGGCCGGGGCCTGCGCCGCCGCTCCCATTACGCAGATTGTCAGTATCGCCAAAGTCCTCATGCAACCGGATTATAGCGAGTGGCGCACTTTTACACACAAGCAACCGAGCCGTCATCGGCGTGTGATGCGGCGGATTCAACATAAACGCAACGGACTTTATGCCAGAATTCGACGCAACGGGCCGGCCGGGTTTCGCCGCGCCGCTCGCCGTGCTGTTTCCGGCGCCGCTGCCCGGCCCGGTACAGACGGCGATGGAGCGGCTTCTCGCTCTCGACCGCCTCTATTCGCTCTACGACGCCGCCCGGCAGCGCGGCGCCGGGGGCTCCATTTTCGATTCTCTTCTCGATCTGCTCGGCGTGCAGGCGAAGGTGAGCCCGGCCGACCTGGCGCGGGTTCCCCGCTCCGGACCTGTCGTCGCGGTGGCCAATCATCCCTTTGGTCTACTCGA
>JAJYKC010000194.1 GCA_021788955.1 Acidobacteriota bacterium | reverse complement strand
AGACCGGACGAGAGATTCTCCGGGGGGGAGACACTCAGTAGTATCGAGGCTAAGCTATCGCCCCGGGAAGTACTACTGAGTTTTCATCTAGGGTTGCGCTCCTCCTGCGTCTGGGCCGTCAGGCGCTATGGTTTTGAAGCGCATCGTCTTCGAGCGGCTTCGGAAATTCGGGACGACGCGGAGAAATTCTTGGCGGCCATCCAGAAAAATCGACCATCGGCGGAGCGAGCAGGCGGGAGGTTGTATAAATCTCTGTTCCAGCCTCTGGGCGTCGAGGTGCAGCGGCAACCGGAATGGGTGTTGACGAGCGAAGAGACGCTGCTGAGAACACCGTTGGCGGCGCTTCCAGCGGGCACGGGCGGAGGCGGGTTTCTTGTCGAGCGGCACACCCTGCGGTTTGTGCCGAGCGCGTTTTCGTTACGTTCGTCCCTGCCGCTGCGCGCCGGCGGGCCGTTCCTGGGAATTGGAGACGGGGTCTACAATCGGGCCGATCCAAGATGGAGGTCCGTGTCGAGTTGGGATGGGCCTGCCCTGAACTTGACGAGCGTGCTTAGCGCACAGTCCTCCATCGAGTTGCCGCGCCTTGTGGGTAGCGGGCAGGAGCTAATGGCGTGCGCGAGGGTCTTTGGAATGAAGGAAGCGGCACTGTTGACGGGGCCCCGTGCGACGCGGGCAGATGTCGAAGAGGCCCTACAACGGAATCCGGCGGTGGTTCATATCGCGGCGCATGTGCTGCAGCCGGACGGGCGGCCCGAAGGAGCGCTGATCGCGCTCGGACTGAACCGCTCGGGTGGCCCCGAAGTCTTGACGCACTACGATATCGTCCGCTGGAATCTGCGCGGAGGAGCCGTTGTGATGAGCGGCTGCAGCTCCGCCTCGGCGCCTGCTCCGGATCCGATCGGCGTGCTGGGGCTGGCGCGGGCGTGGCTTATCGCCGGGGCCGACGCGGTGGTGGGGACGCGGTGGGCGGATTCGGATGACAGTGGTTCGTTTTTTGTGAAGTTCTACCAGAATCTGCGGCATGCGTCGGGCTCGGGGACGCGCGCCATTTCCGAAGCGCTGCAGGCGGCGCAACTCGAGATGATCCGATCGGGCTCCTGGCGGGCCAAACCCAGCTACTGGGCGTCGTTTTACGAGATGGGAAAGGAGTGAGGCATGTTCGCGGCTCGAAGGGCACCGGATCCGACTGCGGAACCAACCAATCAGCAGTCTCCCGAACCGGGGAGAACTGGTCCCCAGGAAATACCCGGCCAGGGCGCGTCTGCTGCCGCGCCCGTCGGCGGCGCCGACTGGCCTGAGATGGTGTCGCGCATTCAAACCGGGGACGAATCCGGCCTGGAAGACCTTTATCGCGTATTTTCGAAGGGGATCAGGTTCTACCTCTGCCGCCAGCTCGGTCCGCAGGAACTCGACGATCGCGTGCACGACGCGTTCCTGATTGTGGTTCAGGCCATCCAGCGAGGCGAGCTTCGCGAGCCGGAGCGTCTGATGGGTTTCGTCAGGACGGTGGTGCGCCGCCAGGTGGCCGCCCATATCGACCAGGCGGTTCACAGCCGCAAAGAGGAGGTCGACCTCGAGATCGGTTCCCGCGTGGCAGACATCCGGCACAACCCGGAGCGTTCGGCGAGCGACCGCCAGCGGGCCGAACTCATGGCCGGCGTGCTGCGTTCCCTGTCCGAGAAGGACCGTGATATCCTTACCCGCTTTTATCTCCATGAGCAGTCACAGGAACAAATCTGCCAGGAAATGTCGCTGAGCGAGACGCAGTTCCGGCTTCTCAAGAGCCGGGCCAAGGCCCGTTTCGGGGAACTCGGCCGAAAGAGGCTGCAGGGTGGATCCCTGCGGAAATTTATTCTGAGAACATCGACGCCGGTCCCGCACTAGTTCAGTAAGTGGAAATTAGTTGTTGGCGCAGGAACAGAGTGCGCCGGCCGGGAGGCGTCATGGTAGCGCAGTCCGACTTTGCCCATCATCCATCGGAGGAAATTCTGGAGAGGTATGCCCTCGGCCGTGTCGGCGCGTCTGACCTCGAACCGATCGAGGAACACCTCCTCGTGTGCCCACAGTGCCAGGAACGTCTGAGTGAGGCGGACCAGTATGTGCTGGCGATGCGGGATGCCGCTCGCTTGCTGCTGAACGAGCAACCGAGAGCCGTTCCGGAAACCTCATCGTCTCGTTGGGGGAAAAGGAAGCCGGCGATCCATTGGGGAATGAGGCTGCTCTGGCCGGCAGGGGCGATTGCGTTTGCCGGCCTGGCGCTTTCCCTCGCCGTTCCCAAGCAGTTGTCCCAGGCGGGCACACCGGAAGAGGTGGCATTGGCCGTCTCTCGCGGAGCCGCGCAAGAGTTGTTGACGACGGTAGCCGCCGGACGCCCGCTCCGGCTCGATATCGATTTAACCGAAATTCCCCCAGCTTCTTCCTACCGGCTTGACCTGGTGAATGACGAGGGGCAGCTTGCGTGGTCGGGAACGGGCATTGGGGTCAGGAACCAACTCCATTTCGCGCCATCGCAGATGCTTCTTTCCGGCAAATACTGGGCGCGGCTCTACGCCGTGTCAGGCTCGCCCGTGCTGGTCAGGGAATACGGCATGGAAGCCCGCTAAGAGCGCATTCCCCGGACAAGACAGATTTTTCTTGCTGTTTCCCCTTTTGTTCGCCAATAATAGGGACAGGTATGGCTCTTACACGGCGGCAAAAGGAAGTTCTCGACTATCTGGCGGATTTCATCCTCGACCACGGTTATAGTCCGAGCTACGAGGAGATGGCGCATGGTTTAGCGCTTTCCTCGCTCGCCAGCGTGCACAAGCACGTGGAGGCGCTGGAGGGCCGCAAGTATCTTCGCCGCGGTTTCAACCAAAGCAGGTCGCTCGAAGTGGAGCCAGTCTACCTCGAGGCTCGCCGCGCGGAACGAGCCAGAGGCGCGCGGACCGAGGTTGGCGGAGTTCCGTTACTCGGCCGGATCGCCGCCGGCGTGCCGGTAGAGACCTACGCCACCGCGGAACAACTGCAGTTCGCCGATTTCGCCGGCTCGCCGGGCACGTATGCGTTGGAGGTGCAGGGTGAGTCGATGATCGAGGATCACATCTGCCCGGGCGACTACGTGCTGATCGAAAAGACCTCCGAACCGAAGGAGGGAGACATCGTGGTGGCCCTGGTGGATGGCGCCGAGACGACGCTGAAGCGCTTCTACCGAGAGGCGGACGGCCGGATTCGTCTGCAGCCGGCGAACGCGGCTATGGGTCCTATCTATGTGGATCCCGCGCGTCTCGAGGTCCAGGGACGACTCCTCGCGGTGCTGCGCAAGTACCGCTAACCGGCTCAACCCGTAATCAAAAACTGCTCGTATTTTGCGTCCGGCGTGGTATAGGTAACGATCGTGACGGCGCGTTTCTTGAACCTCGCGTTGAAGATGCGCTCAGTCATCCCTCCTCGATGGCGCTGCATTTCTCCAGTGACGGTTTGGAGTTTCCCAAGCGGCTTGAGGGAGCCTCGGATGTCGGCGAGCGCGTCCGGCGTGAAGTACGAACTTAAGTTGTCAGTGATCTGCGCCCGATCCACCTTGCCTTGGAGAATCCGTTCCAGGAAAGCGCGGGCCCGTTGTGTATCGGCAGGCTGGATCCGTTCCGCCGGGGGCAGGAACAAGGAAGTCGCGAGTTGGCGGGCGAGCGAACTTACGAGATCACTCGCGTCCTGGTTCGAGAGCACCACGACGGCGCCGCCACGATTGGGCAAGATCCAGTTGGAGGCAAGAAAGCCCGAAACTTCACCGCCATGCGTGAGGGTGGGAATACCGGATAGCGTACCGATCTGGAGGCCGAGGGCGTAATTGGTGTGATCCCCGTTGTTCAGCCGCACCTCCCGCGTGAACTCCTCGTAGGAATGCGGGCTGAGGATGCGGTGATTGAGGAACGCGATATCCCAGCGAGCCAGATCCGACGGGACCATGCAAAGCTCGCCTGCGGCAAAATACCACCCGGTAGCTTCACGTAACGCGGGACGCGGCGCGCCCAGGCCATACCGCGTGTACGCGGTTGCGTCGCCGGGGCGGCGTTCACTGCAGTCGCCGGCTGACGACATGCCGAGCGGCTGGAAGATATGGTCACGAAGCAAGGCCATGAGACTCTGACCGCTGACTTTCTCGATGATCTGGCCCGCGAGGACATAGTTGGAGTTGCTGTACTCCCAGCGCGTTCCGGGCGGAAAGTCGAGAGGTTTTTTGGCCCATCGGTCGAGGATGTAGGAGGGAGTGACCGGTTTCGTCCAGGCGGGGATCATGTAGTCCTGCGGCGCGTAATCCTGATAGCCGGACGTGTGTGAGAGCAGTTGGCGTATCGTGACGCGGCTCGCATTGGTGAGATCCGGGAAATAGCGCGAGACGGGATCGTCAAGCGACAGTTTGCCCTGCTCAGCCAGCAGCAGCAGGATCGCTGTGGTGAACTGCTTGCTGACGCTGCCGACGGCATAGCGCGTTTCAACCGAGGCGGCGCGGCTCGCGGCAAGGTCGGCCATGCCGAAAGCTTGCGCGAAAGCAAGACGCCCGTCGCGCACGACGGCGATCGAGACGCTTGGAACGCCGCTGGTGCGCAGGGCGCCGGTGATCTGGGGCGCAAGGCCGGATGCGAGATCGGACGGGGTGGTGGGAGGGCTTTGCGCGAGGAGGACTCCCGCGCCTGCGGCAATAGATAGGCCGACATGGAGGCATCGGAACATGGCGCAGCAATTATAAACAACACGGCCTCCGGTGGCGCGGCCAGGAAACCGAATATGACACCACATTTATGTGGTGTGTGATAGTATTATTTTGGTAGAGGAGCATCGGCATGCCGAGTATCGAATCGGTCTCCGCCGGACTTACCACGTCGGAGGCGCCGTTCATTGAGGAGGCGCGCGGGCACGGGGAGCTGTACATTCATCAGCCGTACGAGCTGTACTCGGAGGCCAATCACGAGGCGTGGCGGAACCTGTATGGACGAATGGTTCCGCGCTGGGAGCGGTACGCAAATCCGCAGTTTTTGCGCGGGATCGGGTCTCTATGTCTCGACCCGTATCGCGTGCCGAGGCTCGACGACGTCAATCGTTTCCTGAACCCCTTGACAGGTTTCCGCGCCAAAGCGGTAAGCGGGTACGTACCGGCGTTCTTGTTCTTCGACTGTTTACGCAATCGCGAGTTTCCCACAACGATTACGATTCGCCGCGCGGACCGTCTCGACTATCTGCCCGAGCCCGACATCTTTCACGACATCGCCGGGCACGTGCCGATGCACACGGACCGCAACTTCGCCGAGACGCTGGTGCGATTCGGCGAATGCGCGCACACGGCGGCGGACCTTGTGGCGGGCATTCGGGGCCACGACACAAAGATACACACGCTGACGAGCATAATCCGGGCGATGGCGCGCTTTTTCTGGTTCACCGTCGAGTTCGGCCTGATGCGATCCGGCGATGGATTGAAGGTCTACGGCAGCGGACTGCTGAGTTCGTATGGCGAGATCGCTCACGCCATCGACGCGCCGGAGGTGCACCGGTATCCGCTTCAGCTTGAGTGGGCCATCAACCAGGCGTTCGAGATCGATCACTTTCAGCCTTTGCTTTTTATCGTCGATTCCTTCGACCACCTCTTTGACCTCGTGGGCGAGCTGGAGCGTTGGATGAAGGCGGGCAAGCTGAGCAACGTGGCGCCGGGAGAACCCGCGGTAAACGAGCACGACCTGGAGAGCTTTCTCGCGAAGACGGGATAAGGGCGCACCCGGCCTGAAGATTCCGCTTGCAATCGCTCAGGGAATCAGCCTATACTGCGATTTGATGCGGATCGTGTCGTCCAACTCGTTTCGATTTTGGTTCTGGTACGGGACCTGACTCGTCACGGGTGGCGCTGCAAGTTTGAGGAAAG